>ONPY01000055.1 GCA_900319835.1 uncultured Eubacteriales bacterium
TTGGCTTTATTTTATCGAGGCTGTAACATCTGTAGGTCCAATGGAACCGAAGAGAATTAAAGAAATTGAAGAGATGACACAAGATGTGAAGGCCGGAAAGATTTATATAACAGCTTTTCTTGATTTTAAAACGTTCAAAAAGTTTTCCGAATCTTTAGCCTGGGAAACTGAGGTCTGGATCGCAGATATGCCGGATCATATGATCCACCTTAATGGAGATAAATTTTTAGGTCCGAGAAAATAGGTAATTATTTAATATCCAGAGAAAACAACAAAGTAACTGGATGGAGGAAACAGTTTTGGCACATAAACGAGATTACAAGCCTGAGGACATTGCGTTCCCGAATCAGGTCATTACCGAATCCGAGCTTGTCGGCGAGATGCAGACAAGCTACATCGACTACGCCATGTCGGTCATTGTCGGGCGCGCTCTGCCGGACGTGCGCGACGGTTTAAAACCCGTGCACCGGCGCATCCTCTATACGCTCTACGAGGACGGCCTGACCGCCGACAAGCCCTTTAAGAAGTCCGCCACCTGCGTCGGCGACGTGCTGGGCCGTTACCACCCCCACGGCGACGCCTCCGTCTATGACGCGATGGTCAGACTCGCCCAGAGCTTTTCCATGCGCGAAATGCTCATCGACGGCCACGGCAACTTCGGCTCCGTCGACGGCGACCCCCCCGCGGCCTACCGTTACACCGAGGCCAGACTCTCCAAGATCTCCAACGAGATGCTGCGGGACATCGACAAGGACACGGTCGACTGGGACCCGAACTTCGACGAGACCAGGAAGGAGCCGAGGGTCCTGCCCTCCAAGTTCCCCAACCTGCTGGTCAACGGCTCCTCCGGCATCGCCGTCGGCATGGCCACCAATATCCCGCCCCACAACCTCACCGAGGTCATCAACGCCTGCGTCTGCGTGCTGGATCATCCCGAGGCCACACTTTCCGATCTGATGCAGTGCATCTCCGGCCCGGACTTCCCCACCCGCGGCATCATCATGGGCCGCAGCGGCATCCGCCAGGCCTACGCCACCGGCCGGGGCAAGATCGTGGTCCGCGCCCGCACGGAGTTTGAGGAGCACGGCCAGGGCCGCACCCGCATCATCGTCACCGAGCTCCCCTACCAGGTCAACAAGCGCCAGCTCATCAAGAACATCGCCGACCAGGTACACGACAAGCGCCTGGAGGGCATCTCCGACCTCAGAGACGAGACCGACCGCAACGGCATGCGCATCGTCATTGAGCTCAAACGCGACGCCAATCCCCAGGTGGTGTTGAACCGCCTCTTTGCCCAGACCGCCCTGCAGTCGAGCTTTTCCATCAACATGCTGGCCCTGGTCAACAATCAGACCCAGCCGAAGATCCTATCCCTGCGCCATATCCTGGACGAGTATCTCACCTTCCAGGAGGAGATCATTGTCAGAAGGACGAAGTTCGATCTCAAGAAGGCCCAGGAGCGCGCCCACCTGCTGGAGGGCCTGCTCATTGCCCAGGACAACATCGACGAGGTCATCCATATCATCCGCACCAGCTACGACAACGCAAAGCAGCGCCTCATGGAGCGCTTCGGGCTGGACGACGTGCAGGCCCAGGCCATCTGCGACATGCGCCTGATCGCCCTGCAGGGGCTCAACCGCGAGAAGCTGGAGAACGAGTACAAGGAGCTCGAGGAGCGCATCGCGTACTTTAACGACTTGCTGGCCGACCCCGAGAAGATCAAGGGCGTCTTGAAGGAGGAGCTCATCGCCCTCCGGGACAAGTACGGCGACGAGCGCCTGACCGAGATCCAGGACGTGGCCGACGAGATCGACGTCGAGGATCTCATTGAGGAGGAGCAGTGTGTCTTCACCCTGACCCACGGCGGCTACATCAAGCGCATGCCCGTCAGCGAGTACCGGGCCCAGGGCCGCGGCGGCAAGGGCATCCGCGCCATGGCCACCAAGGAGGAGGACTATGTGACCTCGGTCTTCACCGCCTCCACCCACGACTATATCCTCTTCTTCACCTCCAAGGGCCGCGCCTTTATCAAGAAGGGCTACCAGATCCCCGAGGCGGGACGCAACGCCAAGGGCACCAACATCGTCAACATCCTGCCGGTGGAAAACGGCGACAACCCCGAGAAGGTCAGCGCCATGATCCGCGGCCGCGGTATGGACGACGAAAGCTTCCTCTTCTTTGTGACGAAGGACGGCACCGTCAAGCGCATGGCCCAGTCCGCCCTGCGCAACATCCGCTCCAACGGCATCCGGGCCATCACCCTCGAGGAGGGGGACAAGCTGATCTCCGTCCTGCCCACCAACGGCCGGGAGAATATCCTCATCGCCACCAGAAACGGCATGGCTGTCTGCTTTGACGAAAACGATGTGCGCGCCATGGGCCGCCAGGCCGTGGGCGTGCGCGGCATCCGCCTGAGAAAAGGCGACTTCGTCGTCGGCGCCGGCTCCTCCGAGAGCGGCAACGCCGTGCTCACCGTCACCGAAAAGGGCTACGGCAAGCGTACCTCGCTGGAGGAGTACGCCGTCAAGGGCCGCGGCGGCATCGGCGTGAAGAACTACAACTGCACGGACAAGACCGGAAAGATCGCCGACGTGAAGATCGTCACCGGCGAGGAGGACATCCTGGTCATCACCGACGACGCCACCATCATCCGCATGGCGGTGGACCGCATCTCCCTGCTGTCCCGCTCCACCCAGGGCGTGCGCATCATGCGCCTGAGCCCGGACAGCCGCGTTATTTCCATCGAGTGTACCGAGAAAAACCCCGCCGCGGAGACGGCGGAGCAAGAGAACGAGGCCGGTGACGAGACGTAAGCGTCTGACAGACGGAAAGGGGGCGCACCCGCATGAACCAAAACAACAAGAAAAAGGGCAGTAAATTTGCCGCAATCCCGGGGCTGATATTCCTCGTGATCATGCTGGTCATGTCCAATGTGGACGAGCCGGAGATCGCGCTGGCTTCCATCGCGGTTGTCGTTGTGATCGCGGTGATCGTTTCCACGATCTCCGCCGCGAAGAAGAGCGCCGCCGGGAAGACTGCGCCGCAGACCCGCCCGGCCCAGACGCGGATGCCGGCCTTTGAAAAGACCCCGGCCGCGGCAAGGAGAAGCGCCCACCGGGACGAGGCCGAGGAGGCCGTTCACTGCGCCCACAGCCGCGGCAAGGAGAAGTATCTCGAGCAGCTGGACGGCTTTCTCGCCAACGGCATCATCGACAAGGCCGAGTACAGGCTGATGAAGGAGCGCTACAGCAGGCTGGAGATCGAGGACGATTACCATTGATGGCGATCGGCGCGCAAATGAGGGAAGCAAGATGAGAAGAAAAGGCCCCGCTGTCAGCTTCACGGTGTTTTTCCTGAGTCTCTGGACGATGCTCCTGCTGCCGAAGGAGGAGCTGCGCTTTACGCTGCGGCTGCTGCTGTTGCACCTGGATGAGCTGCCCCGGGCGCTGCGCTTTCTCTCGCGGGCGGAGCCGACGAGGCTCCTGGCCCTTGGGATTTTCGCTGTCCTGGCGCTCGTCTGTCTGATCTCGCTGTTCTGCTTTGTCGGCGGAATACGCCGGGGCGTGCGCGAACAGCGGAGCCGGCCCGAAGTCCTGGCCCGCAGCGAGCAGGCCGTGGGCTGCCAGCACGCCGCCGGGCGGGAGAAGTATCTCAGCCAGCTGGATGAGCACCTCAAAAACGGCCTGATCGACAGGGCCGAATACAAGCTCCTCCGCGAGCGCTATCTCAGAATGGACATCGACGAGGATGTGCACTGAGAGGTAGATGCCGATCCCCCACCGCCTTCGGCGGAGCCCCCTTTCCGAAAGGGGGCCATGAGAGCGGTTCCCTACTCTATACATACTCCCCGGTAAAGGCTCCCTTTGGATAAAGGGAGCTGTCGCGGAGCGACTGAGGGATCGAAAAAAGAGGTCATGAAAAACGAAGAACAGACACGTTTTGCCAGAAATCTTCGGAAAAATATGACGCCGGAGGAGAGAAAACTCTGGTATGAATATTTGCGGACATATCCTCTGCGGATTATGCGGCAGAGACCGATTGACCGATATATCGTGGACTTTTACTGCGCAAAAGCAAAACTCGTAATTGAACTGGACGGCTCCCAGCATTTTGAGCCGGAGGGTTCCGCGTACGATCAGGAACGGGACCGCGTTCTATACAGATTCGGAATTCGTGTGATCCGAATTCCAAATAATGAAGTGAGGCAAAATTTCCGCGGTGTATGCGCGTATATTGACAGGGAGATCCAGAAACGAATAGCGGCTCCCTTTGGATAAAGGGAGCTGTCGCGGAGCGACTGAGGGATGGAAAGAAAAAGATACAGCGAAACATCGATCCCCCACCGCCTGCGGGCGGAGCCCCCTTTCCGAAAGGGGGCCATGAGAGCGGCTCCCTTTGGATAAAGGGAGCTGTCGCGGAGCGACTGAGGGATGGAATGAAAGAGCCTTCGATCCCCCAGTCAGCCTAGCGGCTGACAGCCCCCTTTCCGAAAGGGGGCCATGAGAGCGGTTCCCTTTGGATAAAGGGAGCTGTCGCGGAGCGACTGAGGGATGGAATGAAAAAGATACCGCGAAACATCGATCCCCCACCGCCTGCGGGCGGAGCCCCCTTTCCGAAAGGGGGCCAACAAGGAACACACCATGAAAACAGTTGAAATCTATACCGACGGCGAGGACGGCTGCGCCGCCTCGAAGATTTGAAATCCGTCCGGCTCGCCCCTGGCGGGGCAACCGCCGGACATGGAACGCACGCGCCGTCTGGATGGTACAGAACAAAACGGTGCGGCAAAGTCTAAAGTGGTACAAGCATGAAAACAGTTGAAATCTATACCGACGGCGCGTGCAGCGGCAACCCCGGACCGGGAGGCTGGGGGGCAATTTTGCGTTATAACGGCGCGGAAAAGGAGCTGTCCGGCGGCCAGGCGCACACCACCAACAACCGCATGGAGCTCACCGGCGTGATCGCCGCCCTCTCCGCCCTGAAGGAGCCCTGCCGCGTGGAGCTCTGGTCCGACTCCAAGTACGTGATTGACGCGCTGGACAAGGGCTGGGCGAAGAGCTGGCAGAAAAAGGGCTGGATCAAATCCGACAAAAAGCCCGCGCTGAACCCCGACCTCTGGGAAACGCTGCTTGCGCTGACCGAAAAGCACGAGATGCACTACCACTGGGTCAAGGGCCACGCCGATAACGCATACAACAACCGCTGCGACGAACTTGCCGTGCGCGAGCGGGAAAAATACGCATGAACGCGGTGATCCCATGAAGCCAATCAACTATCACGACAAACCCCTGAAAATCTTCGCCCAGTACATCGCCCGGCATAAGAAGCTCTTTTTCCTGGACATGGGCTGCTCGGTGGCGGTGGCGCTGATCGATCTGATTTTCCCCTTCGTCTCCCGCATGACCATGTACAGGCTGCTGCCCAATCAGCTCTACCGCACCTTCTTCACGGTGATGGTCCTGATGGCGGCGGCCTATCTGCTCAAGGGCGTGCTGTACTACATCATCACGGTCTTAGGCCACCGCATGGGCGTGCTGACCGAGTCGGACATGCGCCGGGATGTGTTTGAGCACATGCAGTCGCTCTCCTTCTCCTTTTACGACCGCCACCGCACCGGCATCCTCATGAGCCATATCACCTCCGACCTCTTTGACGTGACGGAGCTGGCCCACCACGGGCCGGAAAACCTTCTGATCTGCGCGCTGACCTTTATCGGGTCGCTCACGGTGATGATGCTTCTCAACTGGCGGCTCGGGCTGGTGCTGGCGGTGGTGCTGCCGGCGTGCCTGTGGTTTACGGTCTCACAGCGGGTGCGCATGAAAGAGGCCAACGTCGAGGTCAAGCGCAAGACCGCCGAGATCTACGCCGCCATCGAGTCGAGCATCTCCGGCATCCGCACCGCCAAGGCCTTTGCCAACGAGAACGAGGAGAGCGAGAAGTTCGACCACGCAAACGAGCTCTTCCGCGGCTCCAAGGTGGAGTACTACCGCACGATGGGCCTGTTCATGAGCGGGATGGAGTTTACCTCCGGCATCGCCCAGGTGGTGGTCATCGCCGTGGGCGGTCTGCTCATCATGCGCGGGAAGATGGACTATGTCGATCTCGTGACCTTCTCACTCTATGTCTCCGCCTTTGTCAGCCCCGTGCGGCGCCTAGCCCAGTTCTCAGAGATCTACATGCAGGGCATGGCGGGCTTTGGCCGCTTCCTGGAGATCATGCAGACCGAGCCCGCCGTCACCGACGCCCCGGACGCCCGGGAGCTCACCGACGTGAAGGGCGAGGTGGAATACAAGAACGTCAGCTTCTCCTACGCAAACGGCGTGCCGGTGCTGGAGAACGTCAGCCTGCACATTCAGCCCGGCCACAGCTTTGCTCTGGTGGGGCCCTCCGGCGGCGGCAAGACCACGCTCTGCTCGCTCCTGCCGCGCTTTTATGACGTGAAGGCCGGGGCCGTGCTGGTGGACGGCAACGACGTGCGGGACGTGACGCAGATGAGTCTGCGCAAGAATATCGGCGTCATCCAGCAGGACGTGTTCATGTTTGCCGGGACCATCCGGGAGAACATCCGTTACGGCCGGCCCGACGCCACCGACGCCGAGGTCGTGGAGGCCGCGATCCGCGCGGAGATCCACGAGGAGATCATGCAGATGCCCGACGGCTACGACAGCTACATCGGGGAGCGGGGCGTGATGCTCTCCGGCGGGCAGAAGCAGCGGCTCTCCATCGCGCGGGTCTTTCTGAAAAACCCGAAGATCCTGGTGCTGGACGAGGCCACCTCGGCCCTCGACACCGTGACCGAGCAGCGCATCCAGGCGTCCTTTGACGAGCTGAGCCGCGGCCGCACCACCATCATCATCGCCCACCGGCTCTCCACCGTCAAAAACGCCGACTGCATCGCCGTGGTGGAAAACGAGCACATTGTGGAGATGGGCAGCCATCAGGAGCTGCTGGAGAAGAACGGAATTTACGCGGAGCTCTGCCGCGCGCAGGAGCTGAAATGAGATAAGCCTCCCTTTGAAAAAAGGGAGGGGGACCGCGCTTGCGCGGTGGAGGGATCGAAAAGAAAAAACGGCGGACGGGGGTTCGATCCCCCACCGCTTCGCGGAAACAAGCAAGGATCGCGTCGCACGCTTCCCGCGCGTCGCGTTGCCCCCTTTCCAAAAGGGGGCCAATACAGCAGGAGGCACAGATATGCTGAAACTACAAAAGGCCGGACACCGGGATCTGGAGCGCTATTATCCGCTGTTTGAGACAGACTTTGACAGCGAGGAGCTGGTGGGGAAGCTGGCCATCCACCGCGGCATGATGAACGGCAGCATCGACTTTCTCACCTTCCACGAGGAGGAGAGCGGCATGGACGCGGGCTACGCGCTGGTGCTGACCAAAAACCTCTACGGCTATGTGGATCTGAAATACTTTGCCATCATGCCCTGGTTTCGCGGCCGGGGACTCGGCGTGCAGCTGATGCGGGAGATCAACCGCCGCTACGCAGACGCCCAGGGCATCGTCACGGAGCTGACCGAGTTTCCCGACGAGGACAAGGACCGCGTCAAAAAGCTGCGGAAGTTCTTCAACCGCTTCGGCTACGAGGAAGTACAGGCTGACTGCAGCATCGCGGGCGTGCGGGACAATCTCTATGTCAAGCCGCTCAGGGGCGGCGCGGACCTCACCCCGGTTATCCACCGCGTCCTGCCGGACTTCTACACCCGCTTCATGCCCGCCTCCGCCGTCTACCGGATGCTGGAATTCAAATAACCCTGTCATTCCGGGCCAGTGAGCACACTGGCGTGGGAATCCGTCCTTTTGGAAAGTGCGGATTGCACCCGCAGGGCGTACACCACGCCAGTGACGACGGGCACTGGTTCGCAATGACGCAAAAGGCACAACATGGAAATTCTCATCAATCAAATACTGACCCACAAGGAAGCCGCCGCCCTCCCCTCCCTGCTCGAGAGCGGAGGACTTCCCGCGCTCATTTCCGGGCTCTCCCCGGTGCACCGGGCCAATCTCGCCGCGGCGCTGAAAAACAAGCTGGGTCTGCCGCTGTTTGTCGTCTGCCCGGACGACACCGCCGCCGAGTCCATGGCACGGGACCTCGCCGCCATGCTGGGGCGGGAGGTTCAGACCCTGCTGATGCGCGATTTCATTTTCTACCCGGCCGAGGCCGTCTCCCGCCAGGCCGAGCAGAAGCGCATCGCCGCGCTCTACCGCCTGGCAAAGGGGGAGAGCGACATCACCGTGGCCTCGGTCTCGGCCCTGATGCAGCGCACACTGCCGAAGGAGACCCTGCTGCGCTCCGCCTTCACGATCACCGACGCGGGGACCTGCCCCCCGGAGGACGTGGAGGACGCGCTGCTGCGCTGCGGCTACGCCCGCTGCGAGCAGGTGGAGGGCCCCGGCCAGTTTGCCCGCCGCGGCGGCATTCTGGACTTCTTCTCCCCCGGCGACCCCGAGCCCATCCGCGTCGAGTTCTGGGGGGACGAGGTGGACTCCATGTCCTTCTTCGACGTCCAGACCCAGCGCCGCACCGAGCCCGTCAAAGCCTGCACCATCCTCCCGGCGGAGGAGGCCCTGGCGGGGCTTTCCGCCGGCGGGCCCGCGGCGCTCGCGCGGGAGATCGCGCGCTTTGCCGACAGCTATCAAAAGCGAAGAAAGACCGAGCTTGCCTCGACGCTTGCGGCCAATCTCCGCGCGGACGCCGAGAAGCTCGAAAACGGCGTGACCCTGCCGGATCTCGACCGGTATCTGCCGATTTTGTACCCGGAGGCAAGCGCCCTCGATTACATCCCGGCGGACGCCTTCGCCTTTCTTGACCAGCCGGGGCGCTGCGCCGAGCGGGCGCGGGACTATGAAAAGCAACTGGGCGAGGACGTAAACGAGCTGCAAAAGCGCGGCATGGTCGCCATGAGCGCGGAGGGCTTCCGCCTCAGCGCGGAAAAGCTGTTCAAAACCCTCGCGGACTTCCCGCTGTATATGGCCGAGGCCTTCACCGTCGGGCGCAGCCCCGTGCCGCCCAAGACCCTCACCAGCATCGCGGCCAAGCAGCTGCCCTCCTACGCGGGCTCGGCCCAGACCGCCGCGGAGGACGTGACGGCCTATCTCAAACAGGACTACCGCGTGGTGGTCCTGGCGGCCGACGAGCGCCGCGCCGGGGTGCTGCAGGACTTCTTCAAGGACCGGGGCATCCCCGCCCTGGTCTACAGGGAGCTCAAAAAGCTGCCCGCCCGGGGGGCCTGTGCCATCGCCGTCGGGGCGGTGTCCGCGGGCTACGAGTACCCGGGGCTGAAGCTCGCGGTGCTGACGGATTCTCAGCTCCTGCGCGCCCGGGGCAGGCGTGCCGCCGCCGGCAAGAAGCTGCCGCCAAACCGCGCGCGCATCGAGTCCTTTGCGGATCTGACCGTGGGGGACTATGTGGTCCATGAAAACCACGGCATCGGCCGCTTTGCCGGGATCGTCCGCATGCAGGTGGACGGCTTTGACAAGGACTATATCAAGCTCAACTACGCCGGCACCGACACGCTCTATGTCCCCGCCACGCAGCTCGACATGGTGACCAAGTACACCGGCGCGGGCGAGGAAAAGCCCGTGCGCCTGTCGAAGATGGGCGGGGCCGAGTGGGCCAAGACGCGCAGCCGCGCCAAGGCCAGCGCCCGGGACATGGCCGAGCGGCTCATCAAGATCTACGCCCAGCGCCAGCGCCTGCCGGGCTACGCCTTCTCCCCGGACAGCGAGTGGCAGAAGGAGTTTGAGGAGAACTTCGGCTACACCGAGACCGACGACCAGCTCAAGTGCGTGGCGGAGATCAAGGCGGACATGGAGTCCTCTGTCCCGATGGACCGCCTGCTCTGCGGCGATGTGGGCTTCGGCAAGACCGAGGTCGCGCTCCGCGCTGTGATGAAGTGCGTGCTCGACGGCAAGCAGGCCGCGATCCTCGTGCCCACCACGGTGCTGGCCCAGCAGCACTATCAGACCGCGCTGCAGCGCTTCTTCGGCTTCCCGGTGAACATCGGGGTGCTCTCGCGCTTTCGCACCGGCAGCCAGGCGAGCCAGCTCTTATCGGACCTTGCCACCGGCAAGTGCGATCTCGTGATCGGCACCCATAGGCTTCTCGGCAAGGACGTGAAGTTCAAGAACCTGGGGCTTCTGGTGGTGGACGAGGAGCAGCGCTTCGGCGTGACGCACAAGGAGCACATCAAGGAGCTGTCAAGAGGCGTGGACGTGCTGACGCTCTCGGCCACGCCCATCCCCCGCACGCTCAACATGGCCATGTCCGGCATCCGGGACATGTCCACCATCGACGAGCCGCCGGAGGACCGCCTGCCCGTGCAGACCTTCGTGATGGAGCACGACTGGGGCGTCATCTCCGACGCCATCCGCCGCGAGATCCAGCGCGGCGGCCAGGTCTACTACCTGCACAACCGCATCGACGACATCGACCGCACCGCCGTGCGCCTGCGCAATCTCCTGGAGGACGTGACGGTGGCGGTGGCCCACGGCCAGATGGACAAGAACATGCTTGCCTCCGTGATGGACTCGGTGGTCTCGGGCGAGACCCAGGTGCTGGTCTGCACCACCATCATCGAGACCGGTATCGACATCCCCAACGTCAACACCCTCATCATCGAGGACGCGGATCGCCTGGGCCTTGCCCAGCTCCACCAGATCCGCGGCCGCGTGGGCCGCTCCACCCGGCGGGCCAGCGCCTATCTCACGTTCCGGCGGGACAAGGTGCTCACCGAGGACGCGGAAAAGCGCCTCAACGCCATCCGGGACTTTGCCGCCTTCGGCTCCGGCATCAAGATCGCCATGCGCGACCTGGAGATCCGCGGTGCGGGCAATCTGCTGGGGGCGGAGCAGTCCGGCCACATGATCGATGTGGGCTACGACATGTACATGAAGCTCCTCAGCGAGGCGGTGCTGGAGGCCCGGGGCATTGAGGTGCCCAAGAAGGCCGACTGCTCGGCGGATCTGGCGGTGGCCGCCAACATCCCCGAGCGCTACATCCCCTCCTCCGAGCAGCGCATGGACATCTACCGCCGTATCGCCGCCATCCGCACCGAGGAGGAGGCGGACGATCTGACCGATGAGCTCATCGACCGCTTCGGCGACCCGCCCCCGGGGGTCAACGCCCTCATCCACGTGGCACTGCTGCGGGGCGAGGCGGGCAAGGCCGGCGTCACCGACATCGCCCAGAAGGGCGGCTGCCTGCGCTACACGGTCTCCGACTTCAACATGGAGAAGGTCTCCGCCCTCTACGCCAGACCCGAGTACGGCAAGCGCCTGCGGGTGGAGGCCGGCTCGAAGCCCTGCCTCTCCGTGAAGATCCTGAACAAAAACCGGGTCATCGACGAGGCCAGAAAGTTCGTTGCCGACTGGCGCGGCGAACAAAACGGTTGATTTCGCCGTCAAAGGATGGTATAAGAACAGGGTAGAAACCTGAACAAAGGGAGCATTGCTATGAAAAACTTTATTGCGATTTTGCTGGTCATCCTCATCGCCTTTGGCGGCTTCATGACCTGGAACCATCTGCGGGCTGAGACAGGCGCCCCGGCGGACGTTTTCGTCCCCGCCGAGGGCGAGGTTGTCACCGACACCCCCGCCGAGACCCCGGCCGAGACCCCCGCGGAGAGCGCGGCGCCCGCCGAGCCCATCGTGGTGCGCCATGTGGACTATGACGCCATCCGAGCCCTGCACCCCGAGGACGAGACCGTGCTCACCGTGGCCGGCGAGACCGCCGACTGGGGAGAGTTCTTTGATCTGCTGCGCTCCACCGGCGTCGACATCGAGGCGTACTTTGAGCAGATGGGCGCCTACTACGGCGTCGCCGCCGACTGGGAGGGCTCCGTGGGCGACGGCAGCGGCCAGACCTTTGCCCAGTACGCGGTGAGCGAGGCGCGCGAATACCTGGAGAGCATCCTGACCGTCCGCGCCTTCGCCAAAGAAAACGGCGTGGAACTGGACGAGGAGGCGCTCAAATCCCTGGAGCCCGAGCAGATGGCCCAGGCCTTCATCGGTGAGGGCGAGACCGTGGAGGACTTTTACAAGCGCCTGGAGGACGAGGCCCACATGTCCTTTGAGACCTATCGCGCCATGCGCGAGGCGAGCCTGCTCTACGGCAAGACTGTGGAGGAGCTCTACGGCAGCGCCGGCGAGAAGCTGTCCGAGGAGGACGCGGTGAAGTATCTGGAGGACCAAGGCTTCCTGGCCGCGCACCACATCCTGCTCATGACCATCGACCCCAACACCGGCGACAAGCTGGAGGAGAGCGAGATCCAGGCCAAGCGGGCCAGAGCCGGCGAGATCGCCGCCGAGCTGCAGGCCATCGAGGACCAGGAGGAGCTGCTGCGCCGCTTCAAGGAGCTCAAGGAGGAAAACTGCGAGGACAACGGCAAGGAGGCCTTCCCCGACGGCTACACCTTCCAGCCCGGCACCATGGTGCAGGAGTTTGAGAGCGCGGTGCAGTCCCTTGCGGAGTACGCCGTGTCCGACCCCGTGGAGACCGCCTACGGCTACCATGTGATCATGCGCCTGCCCCTGAAGGGGGACGCTGCCCTGACCACGCTGAACGGCACGACCACCACCGCCCGCCGGGAGCTGGCCCAGAAGTCGATCACCGCCGCGCTGGACGCCTTCCAGGCTGCCCACCCGGCCGAGTACGCCGACGGCGTCGAGGACTTTGACCTGCTGCCGTATGTAAAGTAAAACAAGGAAACCGGGCGCTGCAGAAAGCAGCGCCCGGTTTGCATGCGCTTCAAGTCTCCTTCTCCCCGCGTCTGCTCCCTAATATATATAGGAAGGGCAGCAGGCCGAAGCAGAACACCAGGTTCATGGCCGGAATCAGCGCGGTCGACCAGCGCTCGAGACTGCGCGAGTCCGGCCCCAGCCACAGGCCGAGGGCGATGACCGCCGCCCCGCAGACCCAGGTGAGGCCCCGGGTGGTGTCCCCTGCGGCCGGGATGCGCCACGGTCCCAGCTTCCGCCCCTCCAGCAGCAGACCCAGCGCCTGCCGCCCGGCCCAGAGATACAGGGCCGCCATCAGAAAATCCGGGAAGATCCAGAGCATCACCACCAGAGCCTCCACGCGCTCGACCGTACTGAAAAACACCAGCGTCCGCACCAGCACAAAAAAGGGCCTTGAGAGCGCGGCGGCGAGCTCCGCGCCAAAGCTGCCCAGCAGCGCCAGATTCAGCAGAGTCAGCAGCAGACAGAGCATCCCCATCCAGAGACCGAGCGGCCAGAAGCCCCCCGGTCTCTTTTTCACGCCCCCGGCAAGAAAGCAGATCCCCGCCGCGGGGCAGACCAGCACGTTCGCCGCCGCCAGCGCGCCCTGTGGCACGCGCAGCCAGTCGTCCCCTGTCAGGGGCAGCAGCTTGTCCGTGTCCGCCCTCGCCAGGGCGACAAACAGCAGCAGGAGCAGCACCCCCAGCAAAAAGGGCTGGACGATCCGTGCCATGCGCCCCAGGCTGCGCGGCCCGGCCAGCGCGGCCAGCAGACTCAGCAGGCCCATGACCTCGATGAACACCCCGGGGCTGGCCTTCGGGTAGACGGTGCCCACCAGCCGGTCCGCCCCGGAGCGCAGTACAAAGGCCGCGTACAGCAGGGTCCACAGCGCTGCAAGCCCCAGCAGCACCGGGCCGAGACCGCCGCCCAGCCGCCGTGTCAGCTCCGCCAGCCCCTCGCCCTCCCGCCGCAGGGCGAGCAGGCGGATGAGAAAATAACAGTAGCCCAACATCAGCGGCAGGGCCAAAAGCGCCGCCGTCCAGGCCGCCCGCCCCGCGAGCGCCACGCTCTCGGAGGGGTAAAAGCGCAGGGCCGGCGCGAGAAAGCTCACTGTCCCCAGCGCCAGAAGCTGGCGGCGGGAGAGCGTGGATTCCATGGCCTACATCTCCTTTCGGTCGCTCATGTGCCGCAGCCGGGCCGAGACCGTGATCTCCAGCTCCAGCTCCGGCAGCAGCTCGGAAAAATCCCGGTCGAGCCTGGCATAGGCCGCGGGGTCGGCGCGCTCCACCCGGGCGGCAAGGCCCAGAAAGTCCGCCTTCAGCTCCCGGCTTTCCCGCAGCACCGACTCGATCTGCCGCGCGAGATACTCCTCCAGTCGGGCCGTGAGCATGTCGCTGGTCCTCTCGTCCCCGGCGGCGCCCTGTTCGACCACGGAACAGGCGGTCTCGGCGGCAATGCGCAGGCCGGTGAGCTGCCCGTCCTCGCCCCACACGGGCGTGACGCGGCAGGCGCCGCCCTGGGTCTCCAGCACCGCCGTGCGGCCGTAGCTGTCCCGCAGGGGGATCTCCGCGGCGGCGGTCTCGTTTTTCAGAAAGCTCACGGCCACGGCCTGCTCCGGCGTGAGATAGGCGCAGAGCTTCCCGTCCCGCAGCACGCCGTAGCCCTCGGGCGCGGCGGTGAGCGGGGCGTTCTCGCCGGGCTCGCCCTCCTGCTCCGCCGCGGGAACCAGGCGCAGCGCGCAGATCAGCGCTGCGCCGAAGCGCTTCAGGTCCGCGTCGATCTGAGCGGCGGTGGTCTCGCCGCAGTCGGCCCGGCGCAGCGTGCTCTGCCGCACCGTGTCCATCACGTCGCAGATGCCGCGGCTGCTGTCGCCTACCTCGGTCACGGCCCTCTCCGCCGTGTCCTCCCGGACGACATACAGCGGCAGATCCAGCCGCAGATCCGGCGAGCGGGCGAGATCCGCCAGCAGATCCGTCAGCCCCGCCTCCGCCGCCTTCTCCCCGGTGAGCAGATGGCCGATGTGGGCGCAGAAGAGTTCCTCCTCAAAGGACTCCAGGCGGATGCGCTCCATGGCGGCGGTCATCGAGGAGGCCGCGGCCTTCAGCCGCTTGACCCCCTGCTCGGAGTCGCCCTTGGCCGCGAGCGAGAGCGTCACGCCGTTTGTCCGCGTGTCCACGCCCATGGTCTGGATCACCAGCAGCTGTTCCAGCTCCCGGTAGTTGCCGCGCACGCCGCCCTTGCCCGCCAGCAGCAGAAGCTGCAGCGCGGCGAGGGCCAGATAGAAAAACCGTCTCATGCCTGCCGCCTCCGATCCGGGGTGCGCAGCGCCGGGTCCCGGAACTTGTCGGCGCGCTTCGGCAGCCGCAGCAGGAGCCGGGTCAGCGGCAGGGGCCGCCCGTCGCTCAGCGGCGCGGTGTAGTCCAGCCCCAGACTGTCCAGCCTGGCCAGATGCAGCAGCAGCAGGCAGAGTCCCGCACCCACGCCGAACAGCCCGCCGAGGATCGCCGCCAGCACCAGCCCCAGACGCGTCAGGCGCACCGTGGCGCCGAGATCCTGGCTCGGCAGGGTGTAGCCCGCAATGCCCGCAAAGGCCACCACGATGATGGCGATGGGGGAGACCACCCGGGCCTCCACCGCCGACTGGCCCACGATCAGCGCCCCGATGATGGACACCGTATCCCCGATGGGGTTCGGCAGATGCAGCCCCGCCTCCTGCAGCAGCTCAAAGGAGATGAGCATGCCGAGGATCTCGAGCGCCGTGGAAAAGGGCACGTTCTGCTTGGCCTCGATCACGCTGAGCAGCAGCCTTGTGGGAATCATCTCCTGGTGGTACAGCGCCACCGCCACATACAGGGCCGGCAGCAGCATGCTCAGCCCCAGGGCCAGCCACCGCAGCAGCGTCAGGGCGGTCGCAATCAGGTAGTGGTTGCAGCTGTCCCCCGTCACGCGCATGAAGTCCGCCAGTGTCACCGGGGCGGCCAGTCCGATGGGCAGCCCGTCGACCAGCACGCCCACCCGCCCCTCCAACAGGTACTGGGCAAAGCGGTCTGGCCGCTCGGTGTGCAGGAGCTGGGGGAAGGGGGAGTGCGGCGCGTCAATCAGCGCCTCCTCCAGAATCCCCGTGGCCGCCAGCGCGTCCACGTCCAGGCTCTCCAGCCGCCGCCTCAGCTCCGCCACGTTCTCCGGCGCGGCCACACCCTCCAGATAGAGTACTGACACCCGGGTGTGGGAGCGGCGGCCGACGCTCATCTCCCGGATCTTCAGCCCGGGCGTGGCGAGCCTTCTGCGCACCAGGGCGGTGTTGGTGCGCAGGGTCTCCACAAAGGCGTCCTTCGCGCCCTTGAGGGATTTTTCCAGCGTCGGCTCCGAGACCGTGCGCACGCAGGCGCTGCGCACCTCAAAGCAGACCGCCTGGCCCGAGCCCTCGGCCAGCAGCGCGCAGCAGCCGTGGTTGAGATCGTCCGCCACATCCTCCAGGGTGTCCCGCAGGCGGGCGGCGTGGCTGTAGACCGCGCCGGAGAGCACCCGTGCCAGCGCGTCGGCGGGGCTTGCGGCATCACTCTGCCGCGGGGCGCTGGTCAGCGGACGGATGATGTCCTCGGCCACCAGGTCCCCGGCGACCATGCCGTCCAGCCAACAGACCGTGACAGTCCGGTCCGGGTCGAGCCCCAGGCAAACCGCGCGGGATTCAAAATCCGCACAATCGGAAAAAACCTGTTTCAGCGTCTCCGGCGTCAGCGGCAGCAGGACCCGGGACTGCGTCTGTGTCAATTCAGATTTTGTATACATATTGTGTAGTATAACCGGAAAAAATCGCAATATTTAGTTCCGAAAAAAACCAAGAAAATTTTTGGAAAAAAGTGTTGACTTTTGCCCGTTTCGGTGCTATATTACACCAGCGCCCAAAAAGAGGGGATGCGGAGTCAAAAAAGAGCTTCAAAAAAATTCAAAAGAATTTGAAAAAAGTTCTTGACAAAGCGAGACGGCTGAGTTATACTAAACAAGCTGTCGCCCCAAAAGGACGGCGCAGAGAGCACCTTGAAAATTGAACAATGTAAGAACAGCTTATGCAAAATAAGCACCAAAGAAAAGGGTTCTTAAAAGTCAGAAATGACAATAAAAATTCTTTTGAGAGCTAGAAAGCTTCAATAAGATTTAGGCATCCGAGAGGATGTTTAGATACCATTTATTGAGAGTTTGATCCTGGCTCAGGAT
>ONPY01000019.1 GCA_900319835.1 uncultured Eubacteriales bacterium
CAATCCCCAATCCCCAATCCCCAATCCCGAAATGTTCTATTATTTATTTATTAGCAAAAGATTAGATTAATATATATTAAAATTATTTATTTATTAAAATATAAAAATGAAAAGCATATATCTTCTCTTACTTTTGATTTTAAATGTGAATTTTTCTTTTTCAAAAAATCTTAGAACCTTAGCAGAATGTCAAGATTTCACATTTTTAGCAACAGAAGAAAATGTCAAAATCATAGGAAGAACTTACAACCATGAAGACGAAACTTGGATTGTTCATGGAGGAGCTGCAGTTGAATTTTATGCTGTTGGAAACACAGTAGAACTATTTTTAGTTGGTGATGATAGTGTCTATGAACAACCTGATTTCCGTCCAAGATATGCCATCTATGTGGACGATAAAATGGTCATCGATACAACTATGAGTAATTTAGAATTTACTGTTCAATTTAAAATATCAAATGATGAAAATGCAAAATCAAAAATTAAAGTAATGATGTTATCAGAAGCTCAAAACGGTGGAATAGGAATAAAGGCAATAAAAATCAATTCTTGTCAAGACAACAGAAAAATTTGGCCTGTAAAAAAAAAAAAATATAGCATAGAATTTATTGGTGATTCAATTACAAATGCCTATGGAGTCGATGCACCAGATCAATCCCATCCATTTAAAACCACCACAGAAAATTTCAGTAAATCCTATGCTTATTTAGCTTCTGAAATATTAGATGCTGATTATAGCTCTGTCTCTTATAGTGGTCATGGTATTGTCTCTGGTTATTCAGGTGGAGATAAATGGGCAGATGGTCTTGTACCCCTTTATTATGAAAAAATTAGTAAAAATACTAAATATCCAGGAGATTGGGACTTTGAAAATCATAGATATGATGTTGTTTTAATTAACCTTGGAACTAATGATGCCAATTATGTTAATGCTGATAGAGAAAAAAGAAAAGATGAATTTGTCCAAGAGTATGTTAACTTTTTGAAAGGCTATTCGTTGGAGTGTCCTTTGGTTGCTCATGGCAGCGAAATATACTACGTCCCCGCCAGTGGGGAAATGATTGAGATCCACTTGCCGGAAAAAGCGGCATATCAGATTTCCGGCAATAACATAGACGGCTTTTTCGTGACTATTGGGAGGAAAAGCTGATGAACGATCACAAGTATTATGCTGGAATTGACTGGATGCGTCTGATTGCCGCCATTTTAGTTATTGCGATCCATACATCGCCGCTTGCCAGTTATAACGCAACGGGAGATTTTATTCTGACAAGGGTTATTGCTCGTGTTGCTGTCCCGTTCTTTTTTATGACAACAGGCTACTTCACATTGTCAAGGTATCACTATGATAATAAAAAGTTATTTGCCTTTTTGAAAAAGACCAGCATAATTTATGCAGCAGCGATTGTAGTATATCTTCCATTGAATATTTATAATGGTTATTTTAATCAGCATAGCTTGCTGCCTAATATACTGAAAGACCTTGTATTTGATGGAACGCTGTATCACTTGTGGTATCTCCCTGCTTCTATGCTCGGTATGCTGATTGCTTGGCATCTTGTTCAAAAGTTTGACTATTCAAAAGGCTTGATCGTGGCAGGGCTACTGTATCTGGTAGGGCTATTTGGTGACAGCTATTACGGCATTACGGAAAAGCTGCCGATCATTAAGAACATATATGATTTGCTGTTTGAGCTTTTCGATTATACTCGAAACGGCATTTTCTTTTCCCCCGTTTTTCTTATGCTCGGCGGCTTGATTGCTGAAAAAAAGCACCGTATGACGAAAACACAGGCAATCTCTGGTCTGGTTGGCAGCTTTTTGTTATTGCTTGCGGAAGCCATGTTACTTCATAAGAACGGATTTCAGCGTCACGACAGTATGTATGTGTTTCTTCTGCCGTGTATGGTATTCCTTTTCCATTTTGTGCTGCATTTCAAAGGGAAAAAAGTACGTGGACTGAGGATTGCTTCTCTGCTGATTTATTTGATCCACCCGATGATGATTGTTGTGGTGCGAGCTGCCGCAAAAATAACACATCTTCAAAATATTTTGGTAGATAACAGCTTGGGGCACTTTGCGGCGGTCTTTGCAGCATCTCTATTGTTTAGCTGTGCAGCAACCGTATTGGTGGAACGAGTTGTGGGAAAACAGCATCACCGTACAGAAATGGAACGTGCCTACATCGAACTTAATCTTGCGCATCTATCTCATAATGCCGAAGTTTTGCAGGATGCTATGCCACGGGGTTGTGAGTTGATGGCAGTTGTAAAAACGGAGGCCTATGGTCACGGTGCTTATGCAGTCTCCACCCATCTTGAAAAGAACGGCGTAAAAGCATTTGCTGTTGCAACGATAGACGAAGGAATCCATCTGCGTCACTATGGGATTCGGGGAGATATTTTGATCCTTGGATTTACTGACGTGCATCGTGCCAAAGAACTAAAGAAGTTTCGTTTGACACAAACGCTGATTGACACCGACTATGCTGAATGTTTGAATCGTCAAGGAATTCCGATCTGCGTACATATCGGAATCGACAGCGGAATGCACCGCCTTGGCTTTGATGTCCATGATTATGAAAATATACGACGGGTTTTCGATATGAAAAATCTGAACGTCGATGGGATATTTACACATCTCTGCTGCTGTGAAAGTTTGGAACCAGAAGACGTTGCTTTTACAAAAGGACAGGTTTACAGCTTCTATGCTTTGATTGACTACCTGAAAGCGCACAAAATACATATCCCAAAGCTGCATATTCAAAGCAGCTACGGCTTGTTGAATTATCCTGAACTGCAATGTGATTATGTGCGAGAAGGCATCTCTCTGTATGGTGTTGCCTGTACGCCGCAGGATAAAACGACTTTGCAGCTTGATCTTCGTCCGGTTCTTGCGTTAAAAGCAAAGGTTGTTTTGATAAGGGATGTCCCGAAAGGTGATTTTGTCGGTTATGATCGAGTATATCAGACCCGGCGGGACAGCCGAATTGCAATCTTGCCGATTGGCTATGGCGATGGATTTCCGAGAAATTTGTCCTGTGGAAAAACAAGCGTAAAGATCGGCACATATATCGTGCCGATTGTCGGACGGATTTGTATGGATCAGCTTGCCGTTGATATCACCGATACGGAGGGAATCTCCGTTGGCGATACGGCAACATTGATCGATAACGGGAAAGACAGCTTCTACACGACACCTTATGTGGCAGAGCAGTCCGATACCATTAGCAATGAACTGTTAAGCCGTATGGGCGCAAGACTACCAGTTGTTATTATAGAGGATTGTTAAAACAAACGCAGCATTAGTCAATTCCATCTGCCGGACGACGGCAAAAGAAAAAAAGCCGTCGTACAGCAGCCATTTGACACGCCCATTTGAAACGGCGGCTTTGATTTCAGAGCCGCCGTTTCTTTGCGTTTACACAAACCAATGACGACTTGCAGGGACACGGCAACCGATGGGAGGTTATTTTGTCGTGTCTACTTTACTATTCTATTTCTCCTGTGATCTGCACCAGTCAAAAAAAGCTCGTACCCGCCATCGGGGTATTCCGGGCATTGGTATGAACACAGGAATCATGTAAATAGATTTTATAATTCTTCTGCGTCTGTCTGCGTTTTGCAGACAGGCGCTTTTTGTCGTTTTCTTGGGTTCTGTGTCGGCTGCAGATCCCCTCCTGCTTCTATCCCTCACAGAGCAACGATGAAACAGGAGGTGCAGCGCATGGATTCTTCCTAAAGAATTTTTCCAAAAAATTTTCTGCGTGTTTGCCAAAACGCATGGTGCAGACCGTAGTAGTGGCGAAAGGGGAAGAAAACCGTATCACCCGCCTTTGCGGACGCGAAGGGAGGTGAATACATGAAGCCTCATTCGCACGAAGAACATATCCAGCACTCCTTTGATGCGTTCTGCAAAAAGGTACTGCGGAACGAAGCGCGGGACTATCAGGACGCGCTGGCACGGAAAAGGAACCGAGAGGTCTATTTTTCTGAGTTGCCCGTCGAAGTGCTGGAACAGTTCGCTGTCCGTGACACCTATTTCACGGATAGCCGCACATTTGAAGTCATCGGCCATTCGGTTTGTATCGACGATGAAACGCTGGCAGAAGCGATCTCAGCTTTGCCTGTTGACCGCAGAGATATTATCCTGCTGTCCTACTTCCTCGATATGTCCGACGCTGAAATTGCAAATGTGCTGAATATGGTGCGCCGTTCCGTTGCCTATCGCAGGACAAGCACCCTAAAGCTGCTGAAAAACCTGATGGGAGGAAAAAACAGATGACAAGTCAATCGAAGGATAACCGTCTGTTGCCGCTGACCGTCATTGAAGCGGCTGCTGGCGGTGACGTGGAAGCGATCAACGCCGTTCTGAAACACTATGCAGGGTACATAGCCCGTCTGTCGATGCGTGAGCTTTACGACGAGTACGGAAATCCCCATCTCTGCGTGGATGAAGAACTGCGGCGTAGGCTGGAAACGAAACTCATTACCAAGCTGCTCACATTCCGCGTGAGATAACTGACGCCTGACAGAAACGTGTTCCCCCTTTCCTCGTTTCTGTCCCATGCTCCTTGACAAATATGCCCGCAAGAGAACGGCGGCGCATCATAGGCAAAACGGGTACGTTCCTTTTGCGTCGAGCTGGGCGGCTGGTACGCCATGACGTATATCCGAGAGGATATGCCGAGCGACAAATACCGAGCCGTAACGCAAGTGTGGCAACTTGCAGGCGATGACGCGCAAAACACATAATGATACGACCTTACAGCCACAGTCCGAGCGTTCAAAGCGTCGCAGGCGATGGGTAGGGCTGCACGAGAACCGTGCGGGGGTGAAATTCCCTTGGAGCTGCGCCAGCAGCCGTCCGTTTTGTCATTCCCTTTTGTAGTTATTTCGTTTCCCATGAAAGGGGGATTTGTTTCTATGGAAACAACCATGAAGAAAACAACGTCCCCGATTGTACGCGAGTACAAGATCGGGGATATAACGTATATCGTCAAGGCCGTCGTCAAAGACGGCGCGAAAGAGGACGCCGTGACAAAGGTGCGCCGCCTGATTCAGAATGACTTGCGGGGTAAAAAAGTTACAAATAATTTTGAACCCGCCTAATGACGGCGAGCGAGATCCCTAGTATAATATAAATAACCTGTTTGTCCGGCTGCCGGAATAGGAGGCAACATGAAAAAGCAGCCCGACAAAATCACCGCATATTACTACCGTGCGGCGAACAAACAAACAGACCTGAACCTTGACAATCAAATGCACCTACTTTTGAGCCATGCACAGGAAAACGGAACGGACACCTATATGTTCTTCGTGGACAATGGGTACAACGGCCTGACCGCAGAGCGTCCGGCATTTCAAAATCTGCTTGCAGCAATCCATGAGAACCGCGTGCAGAAAATTGTTGTCGTATCGCTTGACCAACTTTACCGCAACCATCTTGCAGCGGTGCAGTTCCTTGATGATATGGAGCAGCGCGGTATTGCGATTTGCTCCATTACAGACGGCGATCTGCCCCTTTGCCGAGAACTGTATCACGGCATTGTCAATGCCTACCGCAGTTCTTCCGAGAAAGGCGGTGAGTGCAGATGACGGGATTTACCTTTCAGAGCTTGAAGCCGCAGGACAGTTTAAGCAATGAGCTTCGCAGCGTGATCCGCGATAATGTTTTGCAGTTCTACGCCAAGGGGCTATCTGCGGAAGCGGAGGAAGAAGGTCTGACCGCTCTGTATGAGCGCCTTTCGCAGGAAGATAAGCTGGATGGTGAAAGTAACTCCATAGCAAACCAGAAGAAGATTCTGGAACGCTACTGCAAGGATCACGGGATTACCGCCTACCGCCATTATGACGAGGATGACGGTTATTCCGGCACAAACTTCAACCGTCCGGGCTTCCAGCGTATGCTTGCCGACATCAAGGCAGGACGGATCAAGCGCGTCATCGTAAAGGACATGAGCCGCTTTGGGCGCGATTATCTCCAAGTGGGAATGTATACCGATGTTGTTTTCCCGGAGTTTGGCGTTCATTTCATTGCCGTCAATGACGGCGTGGACAGCACACGCGGCGAAAGTGAGTTTACCGCGATCCGCAATGTGTTCAACGAAATGTATGCCCGCGATACCTCTAAGAAGATTCGCGCTACATGGCAGAGTAAAGGCAAGTCCGGCGAGCATTTGACGACCATTCCGCCCTATGGGTATATGAAAAGCCCGGAGGACAAAAAGAAATGGATCGTCGATGAAGAAGCCGCAGCCGTCGTACAGAAGATATTCTCCCTGTGCGCGTCTGGCAAGGGACCCACGCAGATTGCTAAATGGCTCAAACAGCAGCAAATCTTGAACCCAACTGCCTATTGCCATGCGAAAGGTCTGCCGACCAGCAACAAGCCGACAGCAGACCCGTACAAATGGACAAATGAAACGGTTTCCCGCATTTTGGAGCGCGTAGACTATCTGGGGCATACAGTAAACTTCAAGACCACAAAGAAGTCCTACAAGAGCAAGAAGAAAATCTGGAATGACCCTGAGAATTGGGTGATCTTCGAGAACACCCAGCCACCGATCATCGAGGAAAGCGTGTTCCTGATTGTTCAGAACATTCGCAAGGCGCGTCGCCGTCCTACCAAGATGGGTGAAATGGGTATGTTCTCCGGGCTTCTGTATTGCGCAGAGTGCGGCGGCAAAATGTATCAATGCCGCGCTACCAACTTTGCAGAGAACCAGAAATACTTCATCTGCTCCACCTACCGCAAGGGCAAGGATCTCTGCACGACCCATTCTATCAAGAATGTTGTGCTGCATGAAATTGTTCTGCGAAATCTGCGGGAAGCAATCTCCTATGTTTCAGAACATGAAGCGGAGTTCATTCAGGACGCAGCCGAGAGCGATATGCGGGACAGAGATGCAGAGTTTGTTCGGAAGCGTGAAACGCTGGCAAAGGCGGACACGCGAATTGCCGAGCTTGACCGCATTATCTCCCGACTGTATGAGGACAACGTGATTGGCAAGCTGTCAGATGAACGGTTTATCAAAATGTCCCATGACTACGAGTTGGAACAAAGCAACCTGAAATCAATGGCAGAAGTCCTGCGCAAGGATCTGAAGCAGCAGGAGCAGCAGAAAACCAATGTCAAGGCGTTTATCGCTGCCGTGAAGAAGTACACGGATTTGCAGGAGCTTGACGCGGCTGTTCTCCGTGCTTTCATTGACAGGATCGAAGTTTCCCATGTTGACAAGAAATCCAGAACGAGGGAAATCACCATCGTCTATAACTTCATCGGTGCATTTGACTTCACACGGGCAATCGAAAATGCCCGCAACACAAGTAAAAAAGAGCAAAGAACGGCATAGCCATTAAGCTACACCGTTCCTTGCTTCAATGTTTTCCTAAGTCACCGCCCCATCAGCGCGGGGCTTTTTCATTTTTCCCATTGACGAGCGGAGAAAAATACGCTATACTGGCATCAGTTAAAGATAGCTAACTGCTGCTTGGGAGGTGTTGTGGTGAATTTGCATAAATCCGGTGAGGACTATCTGGAGGCCATTCTGGTCCTGAAGCATAAAAACGGCCTGGTGCGCTCTCTGGATGTGGCAGAGCACATGGGCGTGAGCAAGCCCAGCATCTCCAACGCGGTGCGCCTGCTGCGGGAGGGCGGCTTCCTCACCATGGACGAGGCCAAGCACCTGGAGCTGACAGAGCTCGGCAGGGAAGTGGCGGAGCGGATCTATGAGCGCCACATACTGCTGACCCGCGGCCTGATCGCCATCGGCGTGGACCCGGTTGTGGCCGAGCGGGACGCCTGCCGCATAGAGCACGACATCAGTCGGGAGAGCTTTGACAAGCTGAAGGACTTCATTGCCGAAAGGATCGGAGAGCACTGACCGCTTTTTTCAAAACAATAACAAAAGCCACCCATAGAATCCTCTTTTTCTCTGCGCGGATGCCCCGGCGGACACAGGAACTGTCCGCCGGGGCATTTTGCATGTTTTTTCATAATACCCGGAATCCTATCTTGACAAAGAGTGAGAAATCTGCTATATTCAGTTTAGCAAAATTAATTGAACACAATTGATTGGGAGGTACACTCATGAACGTTTATGATTTCACCGTGACCGCGCAGGACGGCAGCCAGGTCAATCTCAAGGACTACGCCGGCAAGGTTCTGCTGATCGTCAACACCGCCACTGCCTGCGGCTTTACGCCTCAGTACGGCCCCATGCAGGAAATCTATGAGGAGTTCCACGACAAGGGACTTGAGATCCTGGACTTCCCCTGCAACCAGTTTGCCGATCAGGCGCCCGGCACCGACGAGGAGATCCACAGCTTCTGCCAGGGCCGCTTCGGCGTGACCTTCCCGCAGTTTTCCAAGATCGACGTCAACGGCGATAACGCCATCCCGCTCTATAAGTACCTGACCACCAACACCGCCTTTGAGGGCTTCGGCAAGGGCCCCATGGGTCTTGTGCTTGCACCCATCGTGAAGAAGATGGACAAGGATTACAAGAATAACGGCAACATCAAGTGGAACTTCACCAAGTTCCTGATCGACCGCGAGGGCAACATCGTCGCCCGCTTCGAGCCCACTGCGGACATGAAGCTGGTCAAGGAAAAGATCGCAGAGCAGCTGTAAGAAAGGAGCGCCGCGCTTCGCGGTGTGATGTGTGATGAACAGGAAAAGCACAGACAACAGAGCCTATGACACATTGCTGCTGGACAGACAGCTCTGCTTCCCGCTGTATGCCTGTGCGCGGGAGGTCGTCAAGCGCTATACGCCGTATCTGGAGGAGATCGGGCTGACCTATACCCAGTACATCACGATGCTGGTGCTGTGGGAGACGCCATGCATGACCTCCAAGCAGATCGGTAAACGCCTGAGGCTTGATTCCGGAACCCTGACGCCGGTGCTGAAAAAGCTGGAGCAGCGCGGCCTGATCCTCCGCAGACGGGACGAGGCCGACGAGCGCAACCTGCTGGTGGAGCTCACCGAAGACGGAAAGAACCTGCGGGAGCGCGCGGTGAAAATCCCGCAGCGGCTGGGCGCCTGTCTGAATCTGACGCCGGAGGATGCGGTGCAGCTCTACACCCTTTTGCACCGGATGCTGGACGGTCTGGAAAACACATAAGAGAAACGGTACAGACGGAGGAGACTCCGGCTGTGCCGTTTCTTTTGGAAAATAACAGAAACGGCTTGTTTTTAGTCGGGGATTCCCGTATAATAAACCAATACGGGAAGGAGGGACACTATGAAAAAAGTCTTAACCGTATTCCTTGTACTGTTGATTTTTCTTGTGATTCTCGGGGGCTGTGCCCTGTATCTGGGCTACTACGTCACCAATGGGAACACCAATGTCCGCTATGTCTATGTGGGGGACACCAATGTCAGCGGCCTGACGCGGGATGAGACGGAAAACCTGCTGATCGAGCGCGGATGGAAGTCCCGGGCGGAGACGCCGCTGGTGGTGACCACCTACCGCGACGTGAGCTTTGAGGTGGAGCCGCTGCGCGCCGGCACTGCCGTCACGGTCGATTCGCTGGTGGACGCGGCCTTTGCCTACGGGCACAACGATGAGATGATCACCAACCTCATCACGGCCGTGAAAACGCTGCTGAACCCCGTGGATGTCAGCAAACGGGAGGCTACGGTCGACACCGTCTATCTGGATGCGCTGATCGACGCCTGTGAGCAGCGCGTCAACGAAAGCCTTGCGGACGAGGAATACACCGTGGACGCCCACGCCGGAGAAATGACTCTGGTCAAAGGCTGGCAGGGACTGCACTTTGACCGCGCGGATTTCCGCGCTGCCATTTTAACTGCACTGGAATCCGGCGCTACGGAACTGCATTACACCAAGCTGGCCGAGGAACCGGCGGCTCCGGACTTTGAGGCCATCCACCGCGAACTGGAGCGCGAGCCCGCGGACGCCTACTATACCGACGACGGCACCTTCAACGTGGTGGATGAAATCGTCGGCTGCAAGTTTGACGTGGCCGAAGCCCAGAGACTTTGGGACGTCGCGGCCCCGGGCGAGAAGGTGACGGTCCCGCTGGACATCGTCTGGCCCGAGGTGACCGGCGAACAGCTGCGCGGGCAGCTCTATCACGATCTGCTGGGCGCGTGCCTGACCAAGTTCCCCAACTCCGCGGAGAACCGCCGCAGCAACCTTAACCTCTGCGCCGAACGCATCAACGGTTTCATCCTCTATCCGGGCGAGACCTTCTCCTATAACGAGGTGGTGGGCGAGCGCACCGAGGAAGCCGGCTTTCTGCCGGCGCCGGCCTACGTCAACGGTGACGTGAAGGATGAGATTGGCGGCGGCGCCTGTCAGGTGTCCAGCACCCTCTATGCCGCGACGGCCTTTGCCTTCCTGGAGACGGTGGACCGCTCCTGCCATGTCTTCCCGGTCAACTACATGCAGATGGGAACCGACGCCACCGTCACCATCCCCGCCGAGGGTAAATCCATCGACTTCAAGTTCCGCAACAACAAGAATTTTCCCATCAAGATCGTGACGGATTTCAACGATGAGGAGCGCACCATCTCTGTGGAAATCTGGGGCACCCTGGAAGACGACGATTACATGCCCGTGGAGTTTGACAATACCTACGGCTGGACCTACGACTACGACCGCTTTATCGATCCGGCCTACCCGGACAGAGAGGGTTATACCATCAAGTTCCTGGTGGACATCTACAACGGCACGGAGGAAGACGGACGCTTCTTCTACCGCACGATTACCCACCGCCAGGTGATCGACCAGGAGGGGAATATCGTGGAGGACACGATCCTCAATCCCGGCGAGCCCGGCAAGTATGCCATGGACACCTACTACGAGCATCCCTGACGAAAACGAAAAAGCAAAAGAGGAGCCGACTATGAACCGTATTTCCTTTGCCAAAATCCGCGAGGGCGCCGTTATCCCCTCCAAGCGGGACGAGGATTCCGACTACGACCTCTATGCCTGCTTCGACGAGGACGAGTTTGTCATCCCCGCCTTTTCCACCCGCCTGATCCCCACGGGACTGATCAGCGCCTTTGACAAGTCCCTGGGCGTCAAGTTTGAGGAGCGCGGCAGCAACACCAAATGGTGCGGGATTGTGCAGGCCGGGGTCATCGACAGCGGCTACCGCGGCGAATGGGTCTGTGCCATGTATAACGGCAACCCGGTCCCGGTCCACATCACAAAGGCGGTGGAGGAGGTACAGCGGATGGAAGACCGGGTTCTGGTGCCCTATGCCAAGGCCATCTGCCAGTTCCATGTGCGGCAGATCCCGGAGACGGAAATCTGCGAGACCACGGCGGAGGAGATCTACGCGCAGAGCTCTGAGCGCGGGGCGGGGAAGCTCGGCAGCAGCGGCAAGTAAAAACACGGGAAAAGGATCGAGGCCTTGGAGCCTTGATCCTTTTTTCATGGGAAAAAGTTTCAGGCGCTTTTTGCCGAAATCTTGCGGAAAAGGTCTTGCAGGGTCAAAAGGCCTGTGTTATACTTAACATAACGTGTCCAAAACCGATGTTATGGACGTTAATCCAAAGCAGACGGAGTGCAAAAAGATGAAAAAACAGAGCTTTAAGATATTTCTGATCCTGGTTCTGAGCGTTTGCATCGCGATGGCCCTGCCCGGCCTGAGCGCCGCGGCGGACTATCTCGGGGAGTTTACCGAGGGGGAGGCCATCGGAACTGTGAAATTCTATTCCAGCTCCCTGCCCATCATCGATGTGGCGCTGAGCTCCGGCGGCCTGCCAAGAGGCGTGCAGCCCACCTGGAATGAAGACGGCGTGTACCTGACCGGCACACCAAAGACCTCCGGCAGCTACTCGGCCGAGTATCTGGTGAGCACCTCGGAGGGCGTGCAGACCGCCACGGTGAGCTTCAACGTGGCCGCGGCGCCTGAGGCGACGCCTACCCCCACCGAGCAGCCCGCCGCCACCCAGAAGCCGGCCAGCGCGGAGCTGGAGATCACCAAGCACCCCTCCGGGGAGTTCGTGGAATCCGGCGACGACCGGGAAGTGAAGTTCATCGCCCGCGCGGAAAACGCGGAGAAGATCGTGTGGCGCCTGGTCAGCCCCGACGCCAGCAACACGGTGCAGTGCACCGACGCGTCTGATTTCTTCCCCGGCCTGGAGGTCAAGGGCCTCGGCACCGACACCCTGATCCTCAAGCATGTGACCAACGCCATGAACGGCTGGTATGTGGAGGCGCAGTTCTGGAACGGCAGCACCCATCTGGAATCTGCCGGCGCGCGCATCACCGTTGTCGATTCCGAGGGCAATGAGATCGGCGCTCCCGCCCCCACGGCAGCGCCAGCCGAGACGACCAAGCCCGCTGCGACAGCCGCGCCCGCCCCGGACAATACCGGCAGTCTCCCCGTGGACAACGACGCCAAGACCGCCAACATCAGTGTGCAGCCTGAGAGCGCGGAGATCAAGGCCGGCGACTCCCACACCCTGAGCGTGGTGGCGACCTCGCCCAACAATGGCAGCCTGACCTATCAGTGGTACAGCGCAGCGACGGACAATCTCAACGCCGCGCTGCCCATCGGCGGCGCCTCCGATGCCTCCTATACCATCGAGAACGCCAGCGAGACGGCCTACTACTGGGCCGCGGTGTGGAATGTGAAGGACGGAACGCGCAGCCAGGCTGTGTTTACCGAGGCGGCGGAGGTGAAGCTGGCTGTGGAGGCCACGCCCACGCCCCTGCCCACCGAGGCTCCCGAGCCCTCTCCGGAGCGCGGCGGACTCTTCAGCTCCGACATCAATTTCCAGCTTGTCATGTTCAGCGTGATCGGCCTTCTCGCTCTGGCGGCTCTGATCGGCGTGGTGATTTTCCTGCGCAAGGACAGCAAGAACAAAGCGGAATAATGAGCTTTGAACAGAGCGTTCCCCAAAAAACAGGAACGCTCTGTTTTTCTCTGCCCGACCGCCCGGTGAGATCTGGCGGAACTGGCTGTGTTTCTCGTTTTCGGTAGGAAATGACAGCTCCTCGCAGTATAATGAGCAGGATGTCTGCGGACAAACAGCCTCACAGGCAACAGGAGGATATGGAATGAAACAGGAATTTCGCGAGCTGCTCCGGCAACGCGGCAGAGCGGAGCTGCCCCGGGTGCTGCTGGCCTCGGCGGAGTGCGCGCCTCTGTCCAAAACCGGGGGACTTGCCGATGTGGTGGGAACGCTCCCCAAGGAGCTCAAAAAGATCGGGATCGACGCGAGAGTGATTACGCCCTATCACCGCTGCATCAAGGAGAGATATGCCGACAGGGTTCAGCACATGTTCTATTTTTACATTCAGCTCGGCTGGCGCAGGGAATATGTCGGCATTGAGAAGCTGGACATGGACGGCGTGACCGTCTATCTGGTGGATAACGAGTCCTATTTTGGAGACAAGATTTACCGCGGCGGCTACCCGGAAGGGGAACAGTACTGCTTCTTCTGCCGGGCTGTGCTGGACGCCATGCCCAACCTGGGCTTTGATGTGGACGTGGTCCACTGCAACGACTGGCACACCGCCATGCTGCCCATGCTGGCCCATACACAGTATCCCGGCCAACTGCAGGACAGGGCCAAATATTTGCTGACTATCCACAACATCGCTTTCCAGGGAAAGTACGGCTTTGACTTCGTACAGGATATGCTGGGCGTGGACGGCAGGTACTATACGCCCGAATATTTAGAACTCAACGGCTGCGCGAATTTTCTCAAGGCAGGCTGTGTGTTTGCCGACCGGATCAACACCGTCAGCCCCAGTTACGCCTCGGAGATCCGGACACCGTATTACGGCGAGGGGCTGGATGGGGTCCTCAACGAGAGACAGAACGTGCTCACCGGCATCCTCAACGGCATCGACCGGGAGTTCTTCAATCCCCACAGCGATCCCGCGCTGCCCGCCCGCTTTGACCGGGGACACCTGAAGGGCAAGGCGATCTGCAAGGCCAGCCTGCAGGAGCAGATGGGCCTGGAGAGAAGGCCGGACGTGCCGATGTTTGCCATGGTCACCCGCATGACCGAGCAGAAGGGCTTTGACCTGGTGGCCTGCATCCTGGATGACATGATGTGTCGGGAGGACATACAGTTTATGCTGCTGGGCTCCGGGGACGAGCGCCTTGAAAAATTCATGGCCGCCGCCGAGCACCGCTATCCCGGCAGGCTCTGCGCCTTTATCGGTTACCGGGAGGACCTGTCCCATCTGGTCTATGCGGGCAGCGACTTCTTCCTGATGCCCTCCCGCTTTGAACCCTGCGGGCTCAGCCAGATGATCGCCATGCGCTACGGCTCCATCCCCATCGTGCGGGAGACCGGCGGGCTGCGGGACACGGTCATCCCTTATAATCGCTTCACCGGCGAGGGCAACGGTTTCTCCTTTGCCAACTTTGACGCATGGGAGATGCGCGACGCCATGCGTCTCGCCATGGAATGCTATCAGAACAAGGAGATCATGCAGGGACTCATCAGCCGGGCCATGCAGGCCGATTTCGGCTTTACACACTCGGCGGAGGACTATGCAAGACATTACATATGGATGCTGTAAGCCACAAAAACTGTGCCGTCTATTTCGGCGGCCGTTACTATGAAAACTGGTCGGAGGACTACACGCTCTCCATCCGCTACGAAAACCGCCGCCAGGTGCTGGCCCGGTGCCAGGAGGGCCGCTGGATCCCCGTGGCGGGGGACGAGGAAATCCGGGAGCTGCTGCTCTCGCCCCTTTGCCCGCCGCTGATGCAGGAGTACTTCCAGACAGCGGCGACGGTGTATACCGCTATCTCCGCGTGCCTGGCAAAAGGGCTGGAGCTGGGGCGGCTCAACGAGTGCTTTAACAGCGTCGGCCAACCCCTGGCGGCGCCCGAGCTGATGCGTCTGCTGATGGACGATTGCGGTCTGCCGCTGGAGGAGGCTTATCGGATCACCGGCGCCTGCTGTGACGATCTCAGCAGCATTGGGATCCAGCCCCAGTATATCAAGGCCTACCAGCCCCGCACCGCCCATGTGGTCAGCATCCTGCGTCAGACCGCCGGCCGCATGCCCGCGCTGGTACACGATAGCCGCCGTCCCGAATACCGCAGCCATTTCGGCGCCGTGACCGAGGGCAGTGAGCTGCGGCTTGCTTTCCAGTGCCGCGGCGGCCGGATCAAGCACGCGGAGCTGGTGCTCTGGGGGGATGATTTTGAGAGCAGTTGGAACATGGAGCAGGAGGGAAAGGAGTTTTATGTAAACCTCACGCTTCCCGAGAGTCCGCAGGCCCTCTGGTACGCCTTCTATGTGGAGACGGAGAGCAGCGCCCACTGGCTTTGTCCGGATGAAACGGGCTTTTTGGGCCGGCTCTATCCGAGACGGGAAGAGGGCTTCCGCCTGACGGTCTACCGGAAGGACTTTGAAACACCGGCCTGGTTTCGCCGGAGCGTGATGTACCAGGTTTTCCCCGACCGTTTTGGATTCTCGAAGGACGATACGGCCCAAAAGGGCATCGCCTATCATGAGAGCCTCGGGCAGTACCCGGAGCTTCACCGCTCCCTGGAGGAGCCCGTGCGCTATCTGCCCCGGAGCTTTGAGCAGACCTACACGCCGGACGACTTCTATGGCGGGACCTTCCGGGGCATCGAGGAAAAGCTGCCCTATTTGAAGGAGCTGGGCGTGTCCTGCCTGTATCTCAACCCCATCGTGGAGGCGCGCTCCAACCATCGGTATGACACCTCCGATTACCGCCGTCCGGATCCCATCCTGGGCAGTGTGGAGGACTTCCGCCGTCTGTGCGACAGTGCCCGCAAATGCGGGATCCGCATTCTGCTGGACGGGGTCTTTTCCCACACCGGCAACGACAGCGTGTATTTTGACCAATACCGCAGCTACGGCGGAAACGGGGCCTGCAGCGGACCGGATTCTCCCTACTACGGCTGGTACGACTTCAAGCACTTTCCGGACGAGTACCGCTGCTGGTGGGGCTTCCCGTCCCTGCCGGAGGTGCAGGAGCACAACCCCTCCTGGCAGCGGGAGATCATCACCGGGGACAACAGCGTGGTGAAGCTATGGCTCAAGCGCGGCGCCTCCGGCTGGCGGCTGGACGTGGCCGATGAGCTGCCGGACGACGTGCTGGCCAAGATCCGCAGCGCGGTGAAGGAGACAAAGCCAGACGCCCCCATTGTCGGGGAGGTCTGGGAGGACGCGGTCATCAAGGAAAGCTACGGCGAACGCAGAGATTACGCGCTGGGCTTTTCCCTGGATTCGGTGATGAACTATCCCTTCCGCGCAGCGGTTCTGGACTATGTACACGGGAGGGGGGACGCCTACGACCTGCGGGACTTTTTGATCGGTCAGCAAATGAATTATCCCAAGCCCTTTTACTATTCGTTGATGAACCTGCTGGGCTCTCACGATGTGGCGCGGCTGCGCAACTGCCTGGCCTGTCCCCTGGATCTGAGAACGCTCAGCCGGGCCGAGCAGCTGGCTGTGGATTTTAACGAAGAGGAGATGAACCTTGCCCTGCAGCGGGAGCGCATGTGCGCCGCCCTGCAGTTTGCGATCCCCGGCGTTCCCAGCATCTATTACGGGGACGAGCAGGGAATGGCCGGGGTGGGCGATCCCTTCAACCGCCAGCCCTTCCGGGAGGGCGAGAAGGCGCTCCATGATGTGTATGCAAGCCTTGCCGCCCTGCGAAACGGAGCGGCGGCCCTCTCCACGGGAAACGCCCTCTTCCTCGCGGACGGGACGGACGTACTGATGGTGCTGCGCTACATTACCGGCGGGCGGGACGTGTTTTCCCTCCCGGCGGAAAACGGAGCCTATCTCTGCGTTCTCAACCGCAACCGGGAGGCGCGGCCCTACAGCGCAGACTGCTCACCGGCGGGTCTCGGCACCGTCACCGGCATCGCGCCGCCGCTCTCCGGCACGATCCGCAAGCTCTTCTGAGCGTGCGGGGAGAGAAAAACAGATCGAAAACACAACAGTTTTTTTCCACAAACGACAGATCTACACTTGCAAGATGGCCAGCACTTGTATATAATTGCCGCTGGAGCACAAGATATGCCGTCACATCGGATCACAATACAGGAGAGATAGAGATATGAAATGCCCGTTTTGCGGATATACCGAGAGCAAGGTTATTGACTCCCGTCCGGCAGAAGAGAGCACCACCATCCGACGCAGAAGAGAGTGCCTGGCCTGCCAGAAGCGTTTTACCACCTATGAGATCATTGAGCGTCTGCCTCTGGTTGTCATCAAGCGCGACGGCAGCCGCCAGTCCTTTGACAAGATCAAGCTCATCAACGGCATGGTCCGCGCCTGTGAGAAGCGCCCGGTGGCGCTGGCGACCCTGGAGCAGATTGCCGACGATATTGAGCAGGAGCTGCAGAGCAACCTGGAGCGCGAGATCAGCACCGTTGAGATCGGCGAGATGGTGATGGCGCGGCTCAAGGATGTGGACGAGGTGGCGTATGTCCGCTTTGCCTCCGTCTATCGCAGCTTCAAGGATATCAACACCTTTATGGAGGAGCTGACCAAGCTCCTGACTGAAAAATAATCAGAATACGCTGCCGATGCTGATGTGCTCCATTCGGTCGATCGACTCCAGATGGTAGCGCAAAAGATCGTAGGCCGCGCTCAGCTCCTTGCCGTCTCCTGCGCGCAGCCCATGCTGCAGCTGGAAAAAGGCGTCGCTGGCGCTGTCGATTTCGCTGTGGCGGATGAAAATGTGGGTATAGTGCTCGGCAGCCTGCCAGATACGCAGGGCGGCATCCAGCTCGGATTCCGCGTAAGGGCGGTCCCCTGCGAGCAGGGCTTTTTCCGACAGATCCAGATGTGCCTCGATTTCATCCGTCAGCCTGTCCGCTGCGCGGATGTTGATGACCGCGGCTGTGAAGAGAGAGAGCAGCAGAAGCAGCGCACCGAGTTCTCGCTTCATGCCCCCGCCTCCTTTCCGGCGACATAGACCTGGCCGCCGCGGTTGACCGTCATGAGATAGACGCCTTTGGCGTCGTCAAAGCCCAGACGGTGCAGCTCCCGGTTCAGCCAGTCCCGGTCGTGCCCGGTGCTCTGGAGTACCGCGTCCAGCACGCGCCCGTCGTTGACCACAATGGCGGGGAAGCCGCCGTCCTTTACCTGGATGCCCATCTGACTGGCGGTGGGCGGCTTTTCGGCGGGGAAGGGGATCACGTTGAGCTGCCCGTCCGTCTCCAAAATGGCGTACTCCACCTGGCTGATATCGAAGATCCCCTGGTTTCGCAGCTCCTGCATCAGCTCGTCGGCGGTGAAGCGGTTGGCGCGCATCTCCTGCTGGGAGATCTGGCCCCGGACAATGAGCATGCTGGGCTTGCCGAAGAGCAGCGCGCGCAGCCGCACGCTTTTGAGCGTGAGACCTGCGATCAGCAGCTCACAGCAAAAGAGCGTCACGATGGGCACAAGACCGTTGATCATCGGGATGCCCACATCCTGCAAGGGATGAGAGGCCAGATCCGCGATCAGCGAGGCCACCACGAATTCGGAAAGCTCCATTTCGCCCAACTGCCGCTTGCCCATCAACCGCATGCTGACAAGCAGGGCCGTATAGATGATGATGGTACGAAGAATACTGATTGCCATTTGTCACACCTCGTTTTTTATTTTGTCCATGAAAGGAGAAAATAAAGGGCCGACATGAAAACCATAATCTGTGAAAACAGCCAGTTGGCTGAAAAAGCGGCGGATTTTATCATCCGCGTTTTGAAGGATAAGCCCGAAGCTGTGCTGGCGCTGGCCTGTGGCCAGACCATGAAGCCGGTCTGGGCACAGCTTGCCGACGCGTATGCGAAGGGCGCTGTGAATTTTGAAAAAGCCCGCGTGCTCTGTGTGACGGAACTGATCGGCGTCAGAGAGGAGCAAAGCTGCCGCTATGCACTGGAAAACGAACTTTTGAGGCGTGTGAACATCCGATCAGATCACTGCTTCTTTCCAAACCCGGATGCGCCGGAGGACTACGACCGGCTGATCGAAAGCCTGGGCGGCATTGATCTTGCGGTGCTCGGCATCGGGGAGAACTGCCACGTCGGCTACAATGAGCCCGGCACGCTTTTTGATTCCATGACCCATGTCCAGAAGCTGACCGATCGCACCAAGCGGCAGCTCCTCAAGCGCGGCTTTGTCGAGGCGGACATGCCCCAAAAAGCCGTGACGATGGGCATCAAAAATCTGACAGACGCCGGGGAGATCCTGGTGATCGCCGCCGGCGACAAGGCGGGCGCCGTATATCAGATGGTCTACGCCAAGACCACACCGTACATTCCCGCCGCGTATCTGCAAATCCCGCTTGAGGTGACCGTATTGCTTGACACCGAGGCCGCCAGAGAGCTTGAAACAGGAGGTATAAAAAATGGGTAAGTATTTTGGAACAGACGGTTTCCGCGGAGAAGCCAACGTCGACCTGACCGTTGACCACGCCTTCCGCATCGGCCGCTGGCTCGGCTGGTATTATGGCAAAGAGCACAAAGCCCAGGTCGTCATCGGCAAGGATACCCGGCGCTCCAGCTATATGTTTGAGGACGCCCTCTGCGCGGGCCTGACCGCCTCCGGCGCGGACGCCTATCTGCTGCACGTCACCTCGACGCCCAGCGTGTCCTTTATCGCGAGAGCCGACGATTTTGACTGTGGCATCATGATCTCCGCCAGCCACAATCCCTTCCACGACAACGGCATCAAGCTGCTCAACGGCAACGGCGAGAAGATGGAGGAGTCCGTTCTGGATGAGCTGGAGGCTTTTCTCGACTCCAACGAGCAGCTGCCCTACGCCCACCGGGACGCCATCGGCTGCACGGTGGACTACGCCGCCGGCCGCAACCGCTACATCGGCTATCTGATCTCTCTGGCTACCCGCTCCTACAAGGGCTTCCGCATCGGTCTGGACTGCGCCAACGGCAGCACCTGGCAAATGGCCAAGAGCGTCTTTGACGCCCTGGGCGCCGACACCTATGTGATCGCCAACAAGCCAGACGGTCTGAACATCAACGTCGACTGCGGCTCCACCCACCTGAACAACCTGAAACAGTTTGTCGTGGAGAACAAGCTCGACGTGGGCTTTGCCTTTGACGGCGACGCCGACCGCTGCCTGGCCGTGGACGAGAAGGGCAACGAGGTCAACGGCGACCACATCATGTACATCTGCGCCAAATACATGCTCGACCGCGGCACCCTGGGCGACTCCAAGGTCGTCACCACGGTCATGAGCAACATGGGTCTGTACAAGGCCCTCGACGCCATCGGCGTGGGCTACGAGAAGACCGCCGTGGGCGACAAATACGTGGCGGAAAATATGCGCCAGAACGGCCATGTGATCGGCGGCGAGCAGTCCGGCCACATCATCTTCGGACGCCTGGCCAACACCGGCGACGGCCTGCTGACCGCCATCAAGGTCATGGAGGCCATCACCGAGACCAAGGAGCCGCTCTCCGTCCTGGCAGCGCCGATGACCATGTACCCCCAGGTGCTGAAAAACGTCATCGTGACCGACAAGGATGAGACTCTGGCCTGTCCCGAGGTCCAGGCCGCCGTGAAGAAAGCAGAGGCGGAGCTGGGCGATAACGGCCGCGTGCTCCTGCGCAAGAGCGGCACGGAGCCGCTGCTGCGCGTGATGAGCGAGGCCACCACCTATGAGCTCTGCGAGGAGAAGGTGGACGCCATCATCGCCGCCATGAAGGACGCCGGAAAGCTGATTCGCATCAAGTAAGGGGGATACAACCATGGTAACCATCAACGATCTGCTGGATCTGGACAAAACCATCGCAAAGGAGCTCTTCGTGGGCAAGACCTACCCCTGGGAAGTCCTGGACGAGATCAAGAGCTTTATCCTGAAGCTGGGTCCCACCCTGGACCCCGAGGAGTTTGACCAGCCCTACGAGGGCGTGTGGGTGGCAAAGGACGCCAAGGTGTTCTCCTCGGCTTTCCTGGGGGCGCCCTGCATCATCGACCACGGCGCGGAGATCCGCCACTGCGCTTTCATCCGCGGCAGCGCCATCGTGGGCAAGAACGCCGTGGTGGGAAACTCGGTCGAGCTGAAGAACGTGGTGCTCTTTGACAACGTCCAGACCCCGCACTACAACTATGTGGGCGACTCTGTCCTGGGCTACAAGGCGCACATGGGCGCGGGCTCCATCACCTCCAACGTCAAGAGTGACAAGACCCTTGTCACTGTCAAGGACCCTGAGGGGCCCATTGAGACCGGCCGCAAAAAGTTCGGTGCCATGCTGGGCGACTTCGTGGAGGTCGGCTGCAACAGCGTCCTGAACCCCGGCACCGTGGTGGGCCGCCACACCAACATCTATCCCACCTCCTGCGTCCGCGGCGTCATCCCCGCCAACTCCATCTACAAGGACAAGGTGGACATCGTACTCAAGCACGAGTAAAGTTGACAGAATATAGTTTACATAAGAAATGCTCCCCGCGAAGGGGAGCATTTCTTATTTGAAGGATCGGTACTCGTCGCTCTCGCTGACAGAGTCGGGCGGGAAGAACTCATCCGCCGGGAAATGGATGCGGCTGAAGAGCGTGCAGGGGTCATCGCTGACGATGCCGGGGCCTTCCTTGTCCGGCATGCAGTAGTCGTAGGCGGGCACCACCAGCTGGGTGTCGCGCTCAAGACGGATGATGCTGAACTGCCCGATGGTGGCAAGCCAGCGCCGCGGAGTGTCTGCCAGAATGAGCTTTTCGGTAAAGACGGAGCGGATGGAATCGGGGATGCTGCGGTGCTCCAGCTCGGTGGCGATGAGCGTCTCCGCGTCGGCCAGACGGCAGTGCAGGCAGATGGGATCGACCGCGCTGACCACGGCGATGGGCTTGTCGTCCGGCTGCGGCGCCAGGATGCTGCCATCCGAGGCGTAGGACTTGACGGAGCCCACGCTGCCAAAGAGCATGACGCGCTTGTCGAACACGCACAGGCCTGTGACGGTCTGGCCGCCGGGGAAGGTCTCGCCGGTGACGGAGTAGAAGTAGCTGCAGTCGACCGTGTAGTAGCCGCGGTTGAAGCTGACGGGCTCCACATGGACGTCCACATACAACAGCTCCGCGTTCTTGGGGCGGATGCTCAGCGCGCCGTCTATGTAGCCCAGGGAGCTCTCCGTGGGGTACACCCGCAGATCGTCCACACAGTCCTTGTCACGGCAGCTGTCGAAGATTTTCCGTGTATTGACGCATACGGCTTGACGAATGGATGCGGGGCTCTCGGCCGGCCCCGGCGCAACTCTGTCGGCCATAAACATACCTCCTGTCGTTTTTGCTTCGCTACAGTCTATGCGCCCCGGGAGGGCGCGTTCCAAAAAAGTCTTGAAATGGCATGCGCCATGCGTGTATAATGAACAATCATGGAAAAGGAGAGGCCCTATGGATCAGTTTGGTTTCATTCATGAAAAGCTGGATATCAAGATTTTGATTCTCTTCCTGCTGCGCCGCCTGCCGGGTGTGGTCGATCCCAGCACCCTGGGGGATCTCTGCCGCCAGTGTGACGACGGCATCGGCTACTTTGATTATTCCGACTGTCTGGCGGAACTTGTGGAGACGGAACACATCGCCGAGAGCGAGGAGGGCTTTTCCATCACTGAGAAGGGCAGCCGCAACGCCGATGCGGTGGAGACCAGTCTGCCCTATTCTGTGCGCAGCAAGGCGCTGAAGCTGCTCGAGCCGATCGCGGAGGCTATGCGCCGTGCCGCCATGATCACCGCGCGCCATGAGGTGAGGGAGGACGGCTGCTTTGTCCATCTGGCCATGTCCGACGGGGCGGGGGAGATCATCAACCTGACGCTGCTCTGCGCCGATGAAGACCAGGCCCGCCGCATGGAAAAGAATTTCCGCAAAAAGGCGGAGAGCTATTACCACCAGGTGGTCGCTCTCTTTGACAAGAACGACAAGAAATAAGAGCTTCCCAGGCAAAACTCCCCACCAGAAAGGAGAACCCATGGTCACCTATATTCCTGAGGGCTACAAGAGCCTGCTTTCCATCTACGATACCCAGAAGGGCATCAGCCTTCTCAAGCGCTTGTTTGAGGACAATCTGGCCGCCAAGCTGAACCTCTACCGCGTCAGCGCGCCGCTGTTCGTGGACGAGGCCTCCGGTCTCAACGACAACCTCAACGGCTACGAGCGGCCGGTTTCCTTTGATATACTCCACGCCGACGCAAAGGCGGAGGTGGTGCAGTCCCTGGCCAAGTGGAAGCGACTTGCCCTGAAGCGCTACGGCTTCTGGCCGGGAAAAGGCATCTATACCGACATGAACGCCATCCGCCGGGATGAGGATGAGCTGGACAATCTCCACTCGGTCTATGTGGACCAGTGGGACTGGGAAAAGGTGATCCTTGCAGAGAACCGCAATCTGGACTTTTTGAAGCTGACGGTGATGGACATCGTCTCCGCCATCTGTGACACGCAGAGCACCATGCAGGCCATCTATCCGCAGTTGGCCGTGCTGCCGAAGCTGGAGCGCCGGGTGAGCTTTGTCACGACCCAGCAGCTGGAGGACCGCTATCCCGACCTGACCCCCAAGCAGCGGGAGAACGCCTATGTCAAGGAGCACAAGACGGTGTTTTTGATCGGCATCGGCGGCAAGCTCAAGTCCGGCCAGCGCCACGACGGCCGCGCGCCCGACTATGACGACTGGGATCTCAACGGCGACATCCTGTTCTGGGATGATCTGCTGGACTGCGCCATGGAGGTCTCCTCCATGGGCATCCGTGTCGACCCCGCGGCCATGGACCGTCAGCTCACCCTGGCCGGCTGTGACGACCGCCGGGAGCTGCCCTACCACAGGGCACTTCTCAACGGCGAGCTGCCGCTCACCATCGGCGGCGGCATCGGCCAGTCCCGGCTCTCCATGCTGCTGCTGGGAAAGGCGCACATCGGCGAGGTGCAGGCCTCCATCTGGGACAATGAGACCATGGAGATCTGCGAGAAGGCCGGTGTCATGCTGCTGTAAGACTCATTAAATCGGAAAGCACAGCCCATGGCTGTGCTTTCTAATTGCCTGCGCCGCGCTCATTGCGCTTCCGTTTTTGTCAGCCCGTGCATGAAGCCGTTGAGGGCTGTAGAGTGGATGTCGGCCGCGATGATCTGGCCGTCCTGCAGATAGAGTGAGACCAGAACCTTCCCGTCGGAATCCGGGTAGTTTGTGATCTCATAGCAGTACTGCAGGCAGCTCTCACCCAGGTGACGGCTGAGGTCATAACCCTGCTTGAGCTGCAGCTTGTTGTACTGGGCCATAATGCCCTCCAACTGATCGGGGACGATCACGGTGCGGAAGCTCTCGCTCTCCGGATCGATCTCCCAGCCCAGGGACTGCAGGTAGTCCGTGCGGCCCTCCAGCGTGGTCAGATCATAGTCTGCCTTGGGGGAGAACACCCTGCGGGCTGTGAAGATCAGAAGCAGAATCACCGCACACAGGACCACCAGAAGCAGGATCTTTTTTCCTTGGAATTGTTTGCTCGCTTGTGCCATTTGTTCTCCGTCTCCGCCGCTTTCTGTGCGGAGGGGGATGAACCTGCGGCAAAAGTTCGTTCCCTTGCTGTCTCCGCCTGCTAACAGGCTATTCAAATTATGTCAGCGATATGTTATAATGCCTTGACTTTTTGCGAAAGGGGAGTCCGCCATGGCCATCAAACGTCTGGACAAGCTGCTGGCTGACCTGGGAGTGGCCACCCGCAGTGAGCTCAGGGACATCATCCGCAGCGGAAGAGTCCAGGTGGACGGCGTCACCGTCACGCGGCCCGAACAAAAGTTTGACAGTGAAACCTGCCGGATCTTGATGGACGGTCAGACGCTGCAATACAGCGTCTTTCACTACTATATGATGGACAAGCCCGAAGGCGTGCTGAGCGTGACCGAGGACCGCAGTCAGAAAACCGTGCTGGATCTGCTGCCGCCGGATTTGAGACGCATGGGCCTGTTTCCGGTGGGGCGCCTGGACAAGGATACCAGCGGTCTGCTGCTGCTGACAAACGACGGTGCATTTTCCCATAAGGTGATCTCACCGAAGTCCGGAATTGAAAAGCGCTATGAGGCGCGCGTCGACGGCGTACCGAACGAGGACGACGTGCGCGCCTTTGCCTTGGGCCTGACGCTCGGCGACGGGACGAAGTGCCTGCCGGCAAAGCTGGAGATCACCGGAACAGACTGCTGCTATGTCACTGTGATGGAGGGAAAGTACCACCAGGTCAAGCGGATGCTTGCCTCCCGGGGCAAGCCCGTGTATTCGCTGCGGCGGCTCTCTGTGGGCGGACTGCGTCTGGATCTCAAAGGGCCCGGAGACTTGCGGGAACTGACCGAAGAGGATTTGTGCAAGGTGTTCAGCAAAGAGCGCTTGGACAAATAGTCGAAAAATGGCGGGTTTTGTTTGGGCTTTTTTGAGCGTTAGCTACACAAAGGCAAAAAAATTCACAAAAAAACCGTATAGTTTCTATTGAAAATTACATAAAAAAGCGTTATTATGATACAAGCGGTTTTCAGAGTACAGGACAAAATGCGTTGAGCACTTTGACAAAATGCTGAAAACGCCTGCTTTGCGGATTTTGCGGATACAGGCGGGACTGCCGTGGAGTGTACGGCGGCCGCAATTTGCGAAAGAATGGGAGAGAGAAACGATGTCCAGCAGAATATTCCAGAATGTGATCATTCAAATGAAGGACGCCGTGGACAGAACCATTGGCGTAGTGGACGAGCAGGGCTTTATCGTGGCCAGCAGTGAGCTTGCCATGATCGGTTCCAGACTGGATGATTTTCACCTGTACGAGTTTGACGGGAATGAGTATCCTGTCGCCACAGGTACCAGAACCTACTGCGCGCTTTCTTCTCCCGGGGCCAAGTTCGACTATGCCGCCTTTGCAGAGGGGACCGACGCCATGAGCCGCACCATCTGCTCCATCGCCGCGGTGGCCTTCAATGAGGCCAAGAACAACTATGAGGAGAAGCACAACAAGGCCGCCTTCATCAAGAACATCATCTCTGACAACATTCTGCCCGGAGACGTCTATGTGCGTGCCAAGGAGCTGCACTTTGTCACCGATGAGCCGCGGGTCGTCCTGCTGGTGCGCCAGATGGAGAACCCCGACGTGGCCGCGGTGGAGGCCATTCAGCGCATCTTCCCCGACAAGCAGAAGGACTTTGTGCTGAATATCAACGAGACGGACATCGTGCTGGTCAAGGCGCTGCCCAGCGCCAACTGCCCCGAGGAGATCCACAAGGTTGCCGTCAACATCGAGAACACCCTCATGGAGGAGATGGGCATCAAGTCCGTCATCGGCGTGAGCACCAACGCCCGCCATCTCAGAGAGTTGGCCGACAAATACAAGGAGGCGCAGGTCGCCATCGACGTGGGCCGCGTTTTCGAGAGCGAGAAGACCATCATCAACTATGAGAGCCTGGGCCTGGGCCGCATCATCTACCAGCTGCCCACCACGCTCTGTGAAATGTTCCTCAACGAGGTCTTCAAGAAGAACCCCATCGAGACCCTGGACGAGGACACCCTGGAGACCATCAACAAATTCTTTGAGAACAACCTCAACGTCTCCGAGACCTCAAGAAAGCTGTACGTCCACCGCAATACCCTGGTCTACCGCCTGGAGAAGATCAAGAAAATGACCGGGCTGGATCTGCGGGAGTTTGACCACGCCATCGTCTTCAAGGTGGCCATGATGGTCAAGCAGTATCTGGACTCTCTGAACAGCAGCAAGTATTAAGCGTGATTTCAATTTCACCCGGTATACTCTGGGTGCGATTGATTGAGCATATTCCATTCTGGAGGATCATCATGGTTCAAATGAAAAACGTGCGGAAGGTGTACGAGAGCAGCAAGACCGTTGCGCTCGACGATGTAAGCCTTACCGTAAACGATGGTGAGTTCGTCTTCCTGGTGGGCCCCTCCGGCTCCGGCAAGACGACCATCATGAAGCTCATCACCGGCGAGGTCAGACCGACCTCCGGCAGCGTGATCGTCAACGATTTCGACATGACCACGATCAAGCGCCGGAAGCTGCCGAAGATGCGCAGAACGCTCGGCGTTGTGTTCCAGGATTACCGCCTGATTGAGAACATGAATGTCTATGACAACGTGGCCTTTGCCATGCGCGTCGTCGGCGCCGCCAACAGCGAAATCAGAACCCGCGTTCCCTACATACTGGAGCTGGTCGGTCTGGAAGGCCGTGAAAAGCGCATGCCTGGCGAGCTCTCCGGCGGCGAGCAGCAGCGTGTCGCCATCGCCCGCGCGCTGGTCAACAGCCCGCGCATGATCGTGGCGGACGAGCCCACCGGCAACCTCGACCCCGTGCGCTCGCTGGAGCTGATGCTGCTGCTGGAAAAAATCAACGAGATGGGCACCACCGTCGTTGTGGTCACCCACGAAAAAGAACTGGTCAACGCCCTGTCCAAGCGTGTCATCACCATCGACAGCGGCAAGAAAACCAGCGATGGGGAGGAGGGCTACTTCGGCTATGAGATTGAGTAGATGCGGCTATCTGATTCGTGAGGGCTTCCGCAGCATCACCACCCACGGCTTCATGTCTTTCGCCTCCGTCACCATCATTATGGCCTGCCTGATCATCATGGGCAGCGTTTCCCTGCTCTCCCTGAACATTGACGCCCTGATCAAGGATCTGGAATCCCAGAACGAGATCGTCGTCTTTGTGGACGACGACATCACCGATGAGGACGCTGCCCGGGAGATCGGAAAAAGCATCGCGGCTGTCGAGAACATTTCCTCTGTGGATTTCGTCCCTAGGGATGAGGCCATGGACAACTTCATGAGCCGTTACGACGCGGCGTTGATGGAGGGGATCGACGAGACCGTTTTCCGCCACCGCTTCGTGGTGCATCTGACCGACATTGCGCTCATGTCCCAGACCAAGCTGGAGCTTGAGTCTCTCAAGGGCGTGGCCAAGGTCAACGCGCATCTGGACTATGCCCAGAGCTTCGTGACCATCCGCAACGTGGTCAGCGTCGTGTCCCTGGTTCTGATCGTCATTTTGGTCTTTGTCTCCTTCTTCATCATGTCCAATACCATCAAGCTGGCCACCTTCGGCCGGCGCGAGGAGATTGCCATCATGAAGATGGTGGGCGCCACCAACGCGTTCATCCGGCTGCCCTTTGTCATTGAGGGCCTGATCCTCGGTATGCTGGGCGGCGGCCTGGCATTCCTTGCCGAGTGGGGGCTGTACAACGTGGTCACCGGCAAGCTGGTCGGCTCCCTGACGGGGAGCCTGCTCAACGTGGTGCCTTTCCAGAATGTGGCCCTTGAGGTGTTCGTCATTTACATGGCCGTGGGCATCCTGGTGGGCGCCTTCGGCGGCGTCAACGCGATCAAGAACTATCGCAAGGTTTGATCCCGGGGGTTCCCGGCATGGAGAACAACGAAACATGAAAAGAAACAAGGCAATATCCATCATCGCAATCGTGCTTGCGGTGTTGATGATGCTCTCCCTGTTTGTCAGCGCCATTCCGGTTCGCGCCCAC
>ONPY01000027.1 GCA_900319835.1 uncultured Eubacteriales bacterium
TTTGATTCCGTCCTCACCTGCGACAGCTTCCTCAAGTGCTTCACTGAGCTGCAGGGCGGCGCGGTCGACGCGGTATTTGTTGACATGCCCGTGGCGGCAAGCTATGTTGCCAAGCACGAGGGCCTGAGCATCATCGACGAGCAGCTGGGCGCCGAGCAGTACGGCATCGCCTTCCGCTCCGGTGACGCAGAGCTGTGCAAGACGGTTGACGAGGCTGTGCAGGCCCTGGTCGAAAACGGCACCTACGCCAAGATCGCCGAGAAGGAAGAGTATGCCGACATCGTCAACAACCTCCTCTTCCTGAACAAGGAGTAATATCCCCCCGCTGAAAACCGAAAATGATGAAACGTCCCGAAAGCGCGGCTTTCCTGCGCTTTCGGGCGCTTCTTGCTTTTTTTCTTCAGGCTACACCGCACAATCCGTCTTCGGCGCCTCCCGGAAAAAATGTGCTCTGACTTCGTCACTTTTTCTTGAAATACACAAAGTATTCCTGCGAAAAACTGCCATCGTCAGAACCCATTTTTTCTCGGGATTCGCTCTCGCCGAATTATGCGGTATTGCCTTAGCACTCTTTTTGCGAGAGTGCTAATATTCATATTCTGTTCATACTTAATGCTATATTTCTTCATAATTGTGCGGTATCTTATATACAGAATCAAACGAGAGAGATAAAGTTTGATTCGGAATATAAAATATGTAATGAAATTTTTGGAGGTATATAGAGATGTTTGAACTGATTCCTTTTGATCGTCATTCCCGCGGCATGAGCGCCTTCGACCCCTTCGGCATGTTCGATGAGATGGACCGCCGCTTCATGACCGGCGCGCCCGCCGTCACCGCCTTCCGCACCGATGTCATCGACACCGGCGACGCCTTCAAGCTCGAGTCCGAGCTGCCCGGCTTCAACAAGGAAGACATCAAGATCGACATTGAAAACGACTGCCTGACCATCAGCGCCGAGCGCAGCTACGACAAGAAAGACGAGAAGGACAACTACATCAAGCACGAGCGCGTCTATGGCTCCTTCTCCAGAAGCTTTGATGTCTCCGGCATCAATGTCGACGGCATCGAGGCCGCCTATACCGACGGCGTGCTGAACGTGACCCTCCCCAAGAAGGCCGCCGAAGTTCCCGCCAGCCGCAGATTGGAAATCAAGTAAGCAAATCAGCACATCTGTAAAAAGGCCCCGGGCAATTGAACTGCCCGGGGCCCTTTTACGTTATGGAAATAAATTTATGTAAAGTAAAATATGTAAATAAAAGCAAAGTGCGATCCCGCCCTTGCGCTTTCCGCCGGAATCTGATAAGGTAGTCCACGCCTGAATCTGACAGGGGAGGAAGACATATGACAAGCGACAAACCGCGGGGAGACAGCTTCTATCTGACCTGCGAGAAATACTACATCTATGAGCTGCTCATCCTGGCCGGCGGCATGATGGGGGCCTACACCTATCTTGTGCGCGGCGGGGTGTTCTGCAACGCCCAGACGGCGAATGTGCTGATGATGGCGCTGGCCTTCGGCCGCGGTGAGTGGGGCAGAGGACTGTATTATTTCATTCCCTTTACAGCCTATCTGCTGGGCGCGGTGGTGTCGGAGGCGCTGCCCACCGGCATCCGGCGCCGCAGAATGCTGCGCTGGGACACGCTGCTGATCGGCTTTGAGATTCTGGTGCTGCTGCTGATGGGTCTTGTGCCGCCGAGCTGGCCGGTGCAGATCGTGCAGGTGAGCATCAACTTCATCGCCTCCATGCAGTACAACACCTTCCGCCAGGCCGAGGGTGTGCCCATGGCTACCACGTTCATCACCAACCACGTCCGGCAGATCGGCGTGCAGGCGGTGACCTCCCTGCACCGGCATGACCGGAAGGCGGGCAAGCGGGCCCTGCGTCATCTGCTGATGATCTTCATGTTTTTCCTTGGCGCGCTGATCCTGGCACCGCTGTGCAAACCCCTGCAGGAGAAGGCCGTCTGGGTTGCCGTTCTGCCGCTGCTGGTCTGCTTTGTCGTCCTGGTCCATGCCGACCTCGGGACAGAGCACGAGCTCTTTGACCGCAAGCCCCATGGTCATTAATATTATGACAATTAAAATATGTAAATAAGATTATGCAAATTAAAATATGAAAACAGAATTATGTAAATAAAATTATGTCCATAGCGAAAACAACCCCCGGGCGGAGAAATCCGCCCGGGGGTTTGTCGTCAGCTGAGGGGAAGCGGCCTGCCGTTGAGCACGGCGGCGGTGAGCCGGTCGCCGCTGTAGCACAGCTTGAGGGAGAAGAAGGGCTCGTCGGTATCCAGCAGGCGCAGGAAGATCTTGTCGCCCTCCCATATGGGCAGATGGAGGATGCGCCGCTTGTCCACCCACTCGAGATCGCCCTCGTCGCAGTCCTTCAGCGCGCCGGAGAAGTCGTCAGAGTGGAACAGGTGCATGTACTCGGTGCCCCACTCATCGGAGACAAAGGTCACGATCCCGCGGTAGCGCCAGCTGTGCATGACAAGTCCCGTCTCCTCGAAGACCTCCCGCAGGGCGCAGTCCTCGGGGCTCTCGCCGGACTCAAACTTGCCGCCGATGCCGACCCACTTGTCGTGGTTCTCGTCCGCTTCCTTGCGGACGCGGTGAAGCATCAGGTAGCAGCCGTCCTTTTCCAGATGGACCAGCGTCGTGTTGCGCATGTTCACGGGCGCACTTTGTCGCGGGTGATGTCCTTGAGCGTCGCGGCGCCGCACATGGTCATGGTGGACTTGAGCTCGCCCACGATCTTATCCATATAGACCTGGAAGCCCTCGGCTCCCGCGGCATAGATCATCGGGAGGATGGGGCGGCCGATCAGCACGCCGTCAGCGCCCAGAGCCAGGGCGCGGAACACGTCCACACCGGAGCGGATGCCGCCGTCGACCAGGATGACGGTCTTGCCCTTGACGGCGTCGGCGATCTCGGGCAGCACCTCTGCGGTGGAGGGCACGCCGCCCTGCACGCGGCCGCCGTGGTTGGAGACCACGATGCCGGCGGCTCCGGCCTCGACAGCCTTCTCGGCGCCTCTCGCGGTCATGATGCCCTTGACGATAAAGGGCATCTTGGCGTAGGCGACGATCTCCGCCATCTCTTCAACGGACTTGCTGCCCGCGTTGGGGTTCATGGCCTTGAGGAAGGGCAGACCCGCGCCGTCCACGTCCATGCCGGCGCAGAAGATGTGCCCGGCGTTGAGCACGTCCAGCTTGTCAAACACGGCCTCTTTGTTCCAGGGCTTGATGATGGGACATCCCACACCGCCGACGGCCTGCATATCCTCGGCCGAGCGGAGCATGATGTTGGGGTCCACGCCGTCGCCGGTCAGGGCCATGACGCCGTAGTCGGCACAGGCCTTGATCAGGATGCTGTTGTACTCGGGATCTTTGTACTTGGGGCCGTAGTGCAGGTCGATGGAGCCCAGGGGCGCGGCGAAGATGGGCGCGGTGAAGCTGCGGCCAAACATCTCAAAGGAGACGTCGGGCGCCGCGTTGGGGCAGAGGGTGTCCATGTTGACGCAGATCTCCTGCCATTTGTCAAAGTTGCGGGCAGCGGCGTTGCCGGGGTATTTGCAGCCGGGGCCGGGCATGGCGTTGCCGCAGGCCTTGCCGTTGCAGACGGGACACGCCTTGCAGTAGGGGCCGACCTGATCTTTGGCGGCCGCGAGAATCTCGTTGTAATTCATGTGTGTCTCTCCTTTTCTGAAAGTATAGTAAAAGAAGCAAGTTCATTATCGCGCGGGCTCAGGCCGCTGTCAAGCGGGAAGCGGGCCTTCGCCGCTCAAATTTGGCACACCCGTCAAATCCCAGTCCGGGATCATCTCCCCGGTGGCGGCAGCGCTCTCCTGCCAGAAGCCGGAGAGACCGCGCACGCGCATATAGTGGATGAGCGTCTCGTTCTCCTCTTGTGTGACGCGGCGCTGAAGCTCCGGAAAGGCCTCCAGCCCCGGCATGGGCGTGTACTGGCTCATCAGAGAGAAGAGCACGCTGCCCGCGGGGAAGGCGTCGGCCGCAAAGTCGATGGCATCCCGGGCGTCCTCCAGCCGGCCCGGCAGGATGAGGTGCCGGATCAGCACGCCGCTTTTCATGAGCCCGTTTTCGTCCAGCACGGCGGGGCCGACCTGACGGAACATCTCCTTGATGGCCGCCTGCGCGGCCTCCGCGTAATCCGCGGCGGCGCTGCAGCGCAGGGCGGCTTCACGGGAGGAGTATTTGTAATCCGGCATGTACACCTGCACCAGCCCTTCCAGCAGGCGCAGCGTCTCCGCGCTCTCATAGCCTGAGCTGTTCCAGACCACGGGGATGCCCAGGTCGAGACCCCGCAGCGCCTCGGCAATGGCGGGGACGAAGTGGGCCCCGGTGACAAGGTCGATGCTGTCGACGCCCTGATCCCGCAGCGCAAGCAGCATCTCGCGCAGCTGCGGCACGGTCACGGGCCTCCCGCCCTCACCGCGGCTGATCTCCGCGTTCTGGCAGAAGACGCAGCGCAGATTGCAGCCGGTGAAAAAAACAGCCCCCGTACCATGGGGGCCTGCGATGCAGGGCTCCTCCCCGAAATGGGGGGCACAGCGGGCCACCTGAGGCAGCAGAGGGGAGCGGCAGAAGCCGCCGGGAAGAGCCTCTTCACGGATCGCGCCGCAGCGGCGCGGGCACAGGGTACAGACGCTTTTCATACCGGCCGCTCCTTATCTGAAAAAAGTATCGGCAAAATGACAATTTCATGCCAGTTAACGGGATCGATTATAGCCCATATTTGTACAGTTTGCAAGAAGATTGAAAAAAGAAAAAATAGTGCATGATTTTTCTGATTTTTGTGCTAAAATGTTGATGATTCGAGGGGGAAGGTAATGGTTTTATCCTGACCTGAACCCGAAGGCGCGGGAGGGAATATGCTCAATATCGTACTGGTAGAGCCGGAAATCCCCCACAACACCGGCGCCGTGGCCCGCACCTGCGCCGCCACCGGGGCAAGACTCCATCTGATCCGGCCCCTGGGCTTCGACATCTCCGACAAGGCAGTCAAGCGCTGCGGCCTGGATTACTGGTATCTGGTAGACCTCAACGTCTACGACAATCTGGAGGAATACTTCGCCAAGAACGGGGACGAGGGGTTGTGGCTCGCTACGACCAAGGCGCCCCGCGCCTATGACCAGGCGGATTTCTCCGGGGCGGACGTGACGCTGATGTTCGGCAAGGAGACCGCTGGCCTGCCCGCGTGGCTCCGGGAGCAATACCGCGACAGATGCATCCGCATTCCCATGATTTCCGAGGCGAGAAGCCTCAACCTTTCCAACTCCGTGGCGATCCTCGCCTATGAGGCTCTGCGGCAGCAGGGCTTCCCGGGCCTTTTGGATACAGGCTCCATGGGGAACAACTAATTTTGTACATCATAATAGGAGGAGAACTTATGAATTACAACAAGAAGACCGTGTATGACGTTGACGTCAAGGGCAAGAAGGTTCTGCTGCGCTGCGATTTCAACGTGCCTCAGGACAAGAAGACCGGCGAGATCACCAGCGACAAGCGCATCGTCGCCGCTCTCCCCACCATTCAGTACCTGCTGGACAACGGCGCCGCCGTGATCGCCTGCTCCCATCTGGGCAAGCCCGTGGCCACCTTCGAGGGCTACGTGAAAAAGCAGGTGGAGAAGGGCAAGAACGAGGCTGACATCACCCGCGAGGAGTGGGAGAAGTCCCTGAAAAAGCTGACCCTGGCCCCCGTCGCCAAGAGACTGAGCGAGCTTTTGAAGATGGACGTGATCTTTGCCTCCGACACCATCGGCCCCGACGCCCAGGCCAAGGCCGCCGCGCTGCAGCCCGGCCAGCTCCTGCTGCTGGAGAACCTGCGCTTTGCCAAGGGCGAGACCAAGAATGACCCCGCCTTCGCCAAGGCTCTGGCCGACATGGCTGAGGTCTATGTCTCTGACGCGTTCGGTACCGTGCACAGAGCGCACGCCTCCACCGCTGGCGTCGCCGCTTACCTGCCCGCCTACTCTGGCCTGCTTGTCAACAAGGAACTGTCCATCATGGGCAAGGCCCTGGACGACCCCAAGCGCCCCTTCGTGGCTGTGCTGGGCGGCGCCAAGGTCTCTGACAAGATCAATGTCATCAACAACCTCCTCGAGAAGGCCGACACCATCATCATCGGCGGCGGCATGGCCTACACCTTCAAGAAAGCCCAGGGCTTTGAGATCGGCAAGTCCTTGCTGGAAGCCGATCGTCTGGACTACGCCAGCGAGATGATCGCCAAGGCCCAGGCCAAGGGCGTCAAGTTCCTCCTGCCCGAGGATAACCTCTGCGCGGCCGAGTTCTCCGCCGACGCCGAGCCCGTCCTGGTCGAGGGCAACATCCCCGAGGATCTGATGGGCATGGACATCGGCCCCAAGACCATCGAGACCTTCTCCGCCGCCGTCAAGGGCGCCGGCACCATCGTATGGAACGGCCCCATGGGCGTGTTCGAGTTTGAGAAGTTCGCCGGCGGCACCAAGGCCATGGCCAAGGCTCTGGCCGAGTCCGGCGCGGTGACCATCGTCGGCGGCGGCGACAGCGCGGCTGCGGTCGAGAAGCTGGGCTTTGCCGACAAGATCACCCACATCTCCACCGGCGGCGGCGCCTCTCTGGAGTTCCTGGAAGGCAAGGAGCTGCCGGGCGTGGCCTGCCTGCTGGACAAGTAATACCACCCGGGAAGAGAAAACAAGGGGCGACAGACCCCTCAGTCCGGCTGCGCCGGAAGTGTAAGCAAAGGGGTGGAGACCCCTCAGTCCGGCTGCGCCGGAAGTGTAAGCAAAGGGGCACAGACCCCTCAGTCCGGCTGCGCCGGACAGCTCCCCTTGAAAGGGGAGCCTATAAGGAAAGGAATTAGATTGAAATGAACAGAAAGTACCGCAAAACCGTTATCGCCGGCAACTGGAAGATGAACATGCTGGCTTCCGAGATCAAGCCCTTCATGGAGCAGCTCAAGGAGAACCTGCCCAAGACCCGCACCTGCGAGATGGTGCTGTGCACCCCCGCCGTGATGATCCCCGCGATGATCAAGGCCGGCAAGGACTGCAAGGTTGCCGCCGGCGGCCAGGACGTCAGCAAGTACGAGAAGGGCGCCTACACCGGTGAGGTGTCCGCCAGCCAGCTGGCTGACATCGGCGCCAAGTACTGCATCGTCGGCCACAGCGAGCGCCGTCAGTACCACCACGAGGACGACATGCTCATCAACGCCAAGGTCAAGGCCCTGATCGAGAAGGGCATCACCCCCATCATCTGCGTGGGCGAGAGCCTGGAGCAGCGCGAGATGGATCTGACCATGGAGTACGTCAGCTACCAGGTCAAGGCCGCGCTCAGCGGTGTGGACGCCACCAAGCTCCGCCGCTGCATCATCGCCTACGAGCCCATCTGGGCCATCGGCACCGGCAAGACCGCCACGGCCGAGCAGGCTGAGGAAGTCTGCCGCGGCATCCGCGCCGTTATCCGCAACATCTACGGCGCCCGTCCCGCCCGCGCTGTCAGCATTCTCTACGGCGGCAGCATGAACGCCAAGAACGCCGAAGAGCTTCTGGCCCAGCCCGACATCGACGGCGGCCTCATCGGCGGCGCTTCTCTCAAGCCCGTTGATTTCGCCACCATCATCAAGGCCACCGATCAGGGCTGATCGCTGGCACAAACGCGCAGGCCGCGGCTTTCGCGGCCTGCGCGAATGCGTTTTGAAGGAGTCGCTTTTATGAGCAAAAAGGCAGTTTTGATTATTATGGACGGCTTCGGTCTGGCCGCCCCCGGCAAGGGCAACGCCGTCTACATGGCCAAGACCCCGAACCTGGACAAGCTCTTCCAGCGCTGGCCCCACACCACGCTGCAGGCCTCCGGTCTGGACGTGGGTCTGCCTGAAGGACAGATGGGCAACTCCGAGGTCGGCCACACCAACATCGGCGCCGGCCGCGTGGTCTTCCAGATCCTGCCCAAGATGACCCGCGAGATCGAAAACGGCAAGTTCTTTGAAAACAAGGTCTACATCAAGGCCATGGAGGACGCCAAGGCAAACGGCAAGGCTCTGCACATCCTGGGCCTCATGTCCGACGGCGGCGTCCACAGCCACCTCAAGCACGTCTTCGGCATCCTGGATATGGCCAGGTCCCGCGGCGTGGAGCAGGTCTATGTCCACTGCTTCCTGGACGGGCGCGACGTGCCCCCCACCTCCGGCGCGGGCTTTATCAAGGCCCTGAAGGAAAAGTGCGAGGCGCTGGGCAACGCGAAGATCGCCACGGTGCAGGGCCGCTTCTGGGGCATGGACCGCGACAAGCGCTGGGACCGCGTGGAAAAGGGCTACAACGCCATCGTCTGCGGCGAGGGCGTCCAGGACCCCGACCCCGTGCACGCCATTGAGGCCAGCTACGCCAAGAACGTCACCGACGAGTTTGTGGAGCCTGTGGTCTGCTGCGCGGACGGCGTCATCAACCCCGGCGACAGCGTGATCTTCATGAACTTCCGCCCCGACCGCGCCCGCGAGATGACCTGGGCGTTGAACCTGGAGGGCTTCGACGGCTTTGCCAGAAAGAAGACCGTCTATCCCCTCAGCTACGTCTGCACCGCCCAGTATGACGAGTCCCTGCCCCTGCCCATCGCCTACCCGCCCGAGGTCATCGAGAACACCCTGGGCGACTATATCAGCGCTCTGGGCATGAAGCAGTTCCGCGTGGCCGAGACTGAGAAGTACGCCCACGTCACCTTCTTCTTCAACGGCGGCGTGGAGAAGGAGACCGAGGGGGAGGAGCGCTGCCTGGTGCCCAGCCCCAAGGAGTTTGCCACCTACGATCTCGTCCCTGAGATGAGCGCCTACAAGGTCTGCGACAAGGTGGTTGAGGCCATCGCCTCCGACAAGTACGGTCTCATCGTCTGCAACTTTGCCAACTGCGACATGGTCGGACACACCGGCGTCATGGACGCGGCGATCAAGGCTGTGGAGACCGTGGACGCCTGCATGGGCCGCATCGCCGCGGAGTTGGAGAAGCACCCGGACACGGTCCTGCTGCTGACCGCCGACCACGGCAACGCCGACGTGATGTTCGACGAACAAACCGGCAAGGTCAACACCGCCCACACCACCAACCCCGTGCCCTTCCTGGTCACCGTCGACGGTGCCAGCCTCAAGCCCGGCCGTCTTGCCGACATCGCCCCCACGATCCTCAAGGTCATGGGCCTTGAGCAGCCTGCCGAGATGACCGGCGAGTCCCTGATCGGCTGATCCTTATAAAAGACGAAGGAGCGCTCCGCATCTGCGGAGCGCTCGAAGTGCAAATAAAGTCCTTTTCCCGTCATTGCGAACCAGTGACCGCTGTCACTGGTGTGGTGCACACCCTGCGGGTGCAATCCGCACACTCCGGAGAATGCATGATTTCTGGCACTTTACCGGAGAACGGATTCCCACGCCAGCGTGCGCGCTGGCTCGGAATGACACACTATTTAAGGTACTAAAGCCTGAGCGCTCCGCGAATGCGGAGCGCTCTTTCGTATCGTTTTATCAGGTGTTGTAGCCCATGGGATTCTTGGACTGCCAGGCCCAGGTGTCGCGGCACATGTCGTCCAGATTGTACTGGGCCTTCCAGCCCAGCAGCTCCGCGCTCTTGTCGGGGCTGGAGTAGACCGTGGCGAGATCCCCCGGGCGGCGGCCCACGATCTCATAGGGGATCTTCACGCCGGTGACGCGCTCAAAGGCGTGCACCATGTCCAGCACGCTGTAGCCGGTGCCGGTGCCGAGGTTGAAGACATTCTCGCCCCGGTGCTTCATCATGTACTCGATGGCGCAGACGTGGCCGCGGGCCAGGTCCACCACGTGGATGTAGTCCCGCACGCCGGTGCCGTCGGGGGTGTTGTAGTCGTCGCCGTAGACACTCAGATGGTCGCGCCTGCCCACCGCCACCTGGGCAATGTAGGGCATGAGGTTGTTGGGGATACCGCGGGGGTCTTCACCGATCAGGCCGCTGGAGTGGGCGCCGATGGGGTTGAAGTAGCGCAGCAGGGAGACGGAGAAGTCGTCCACCGCCTTGGCGGTGTCCCGCAGGATCTGCTCGGACATGTACTTGGTCCAGCCATAGGGGTTGGTACACATGCCGGTCTTGGAGGTCTCCTTGAGGGGCATGTCGTTATCCCCGGAGTAGACCGTGGCGGAGGAGGAGAAGACGATGTCGTGGACGCCGTGGTCCTTCATCGCTCTGCACAGCTGCACGGTGGAGTTGAGGTTGTTGTCGTAGTACTCCAGCGGCATGGCCACGGATTCGCCCACGGCCTTGAGCCCCGCGAAGTGGATGACACAGCCGATGTCGTGCTTTTCAAAGATGCGGTCGAGCGCCGCGCGGTCGCGCACGTCGATCTCATAGAAGGCCAGATCCTTGCCGCAGATCTGCTCCACGCGCTCGAGAGACTTGGCGCTGGAGTTGACCAGATTGTCCGCCACGACCACGCCGTAGCCGCGGTTGAGAAGCTCCACACAGGTGTGGCTGCCGATGTAGCCGGCGCCGCCGGTAACCAGTACGTTCATATTGTTTCCTCCTCTTTCAGTCCAGTAGGGTTTCCGGGTAAATGCCTTTTTCCCGCATACCGCGGATGGCGGAGACCACGCTCTGCATGTCCTCCTTGTAGGTCATGCCGTACCACTGCTCATGGCAGTTGAGCACCTGAACCGTGGCGAGCTTCTCCTTGATGCAGGCGTTGGCCACAAAGGGCAGAAAGTACTCGCCCTTCAGGGGATTGGTTTTGAGACTCTCATCCAGCCAGGCGGGAAAGCGCGCTTCCAGCTCGCGCATCATGTCCTGCCCGAAGCCCCAGAAGTTCATGGACACCGGCGAGTCCCCGGACAGCGGCACAAAGCTCACGCCGTCCTCGGTGTAGGCCGCGTCCGCGCCGCGCTTTTCGATATGGGTGCGCTCCACAATATCCGCCAGCAGCCCGTTTTCGATGTGGCAGACGCCGCGGGCAACGTGCCCGTTTTCGGTCACGGTGTTGCGCAGCTGGTAGGCGACCATCGCGTGCTCGTTCTCCGGCCGCTCCGCGGCAAGAAAATCATAGAGCGTCTGATACGCGCCGGGGCCGTAAAAGTCGTCGGCATTGATGACGGCGAAGGGACCGTCCACCGCGTCTTTCGCGCAGAGCACCGCGTGGCCCGTACCCCAGGGCTTGACGCGCCCCTCGGGGACCTGATACCCCGCGGGGAGCCTGTCCAGCTCCTGATAGACGTAGGAGACCTCAAAGTATTTCTCGGCGCGGCGGCCGACGGCGGCCTTGAAGTCCTCTTCAATGGCGTGCTTGATGATAAAGGCTACCTTGCGAAAGCCGGCGCGGTAGGCATCATAGAGAGAGAAGTCGATGATGGCGTGACCGTGCTCGTCCACGGCCATGATCTGCTTGAGTCCGCCAAAGCGGCTGCCCATTCCGGCAGCCAGGATGACAAGGGTGGGTTCCAGCATGAAAACAAACACCTCGGGTTCATTCAAATTCCCCGACAGTATAGCAGATTTTTCCGCGTTTGTATAGGGAATTTCAGCGCTTTTTCCCAGAAAGGACAAGAAAGAAATTGTTCTTACACTTTACCCTCATTTGTTCAAATTGGGGCAAAAGGGATTGACTCTGCTACCCAAAATCAGTATAATATTCACAGCAAATTCTGCACTTTCATAAAAATCATAGCAGGAGGGAAAGATCCACATGAAGAAAGCGAAGAAATTCCTGGTCCTCGTGTGTCTTGGCTGCGTGGGCTACGGCCTGGGCAAGCTGCTTAAGACAGACGCGGCTCGGGATAAGCTATTCGGCATCCTCGGCGAAGATCTGTATCTTGCCATCCAGGACAAGGTCTATCTTCTCGGCGATCTGCTGATGTGGCCGATCGATTTTGTCAGGGCTCTGCTTCCGTAAGACGAAACGGAAAAAACATTAAGTAAGTAAAGGAGTAATTCAATGAACCCGAAATATGAACCTCTATTTACGCCCTTCAAAATCGGCGAGGTAGAGATCCCGAACCGTATCGTGCAGTGTTCCATGGGCGGCACCACCCTGTTCGGCTGGCTGGAGCCCTCCCACTTCGACACTGAGGCTGCCGACTTCCTGCTCAAGAGAGCAAAGGACGGCGTCGGCCTGGTTCTCCCCGGCATGCAGGTCATCCGTGACACCATGGGCAGAAAGTGGCTGGACTCCAACCGCCAGATGTACCGCGTGCTCAAGCCCTACATGGACGAGTACCACAAGACCGGCGGCAAGCTCTTCATCCAGCTGGCCGGCGGCTTCGGCCGTTCTATGGCCGTGACCCCCTGGATGGCTGCCCTAGCCAGAAATGACCTGCTCAACAAGCTGGCAAGTCCCGTGGTGGACGTGCAGTACGCCTGCGCCTCCGCTTCCGCCACCCCCAACCGCTGGGCCGACAACCTCAACTCCCGCCCCTTCACCATTGAAGAGATCCAGGAGATGGTCTGGCACTTCGGCGCCACCGCCAAGAAGCTGCGCGAGGCCGGTGTCGACGGCGTTGAGATCCACGCCGTGCACGAAGGCTACAACCTCGACCAGTTCGCCATCGCGAACATGAACTTCCGCACCGACCAGTACGGCGGCAGCCTGGAGAACCGTCTGCGCTTTGCTACCGAGATCGTTCAGGAGATCCACAAGCAGGCCGGCGACGACTTCCCCGTCTCCCTGCGTTACTCCGTCCGCTCCTGCACCAAGGGCTGGCGCAAGGGCGCCATGCCTTACGAGGAGTTCGAGGAGTTCGGCCGCGACATGGCCGAGTCCGAGAAGGCCGTCAAGATCCTGCAGGATGCCGGCTACGCCTTCCTCAACTGCGACAACGGCACCTACGACGCCTGGTACTGGGCTCATCCGCCTCAGTACATGCCCGACAACTGCAACCTGCAGGATGTCGAGCATATCCGCCAGTTCATTGACATCCCCGTCGCCTGCGCCGGCCGTATGGATCCGGTCAAGGCCGCCGAGGAGATCGCCGCGGGCCGTCTGGACGCCGTGGCCATCGCCCGCCAGAACCTGGTCGATGAGAACTGGGTCACCAAGATCCGCACCGGCCATGAAGAGGACATCCGTCCCTGCATCCGCTGCCACAACGGCTGCTTTAACTTTTCCAAGGCCAACGGCACCGAGAACATGCAGGCTCTGGGCGACTCCCTGCACCTTGCACGCTGCGCCCTGAACCCGCCCACCATGCAGCACAACCGCTACAAGATCGTTCCCACCAAGAAGCCCAAGAAGGTCGCCATCATCGGCGGCGGCATCGGCGGCATGGAGTGCGCGCTCGTGCTGAAAAAGCGCGGCCACAACCCCGTGATCTTCGAGAAGGAAGACCAGCTCGGCGGCCTGTTCCTCACCGCTTCCGCCATGACCTTCAAGGAGAACGACAAGGAGCTCATCGCCTGGTACAAGAGAGAGATCGCCAAGGCCGGCGTGGAAGTCCGCTTCAACACCGAGGTCAACGATCTTGGCACCATCCGCAGAGGCTTCGACGAGATCATCGTCTGCACCGGCTCCGTGCCCAGAACCATGCCCCAGATCAAGGGCTTTGAGAAGACCCGTTCCTTCCGCGAACTGCTGCGTGAGAAGAAGGTCGAGGGCGACAAGATCGTCTTCCTGGGCGGCGGCCAGTCCTCCTGCGAGGCGGCTTACGACCTGGTTCTGGCCGGCAAGCACCCCGTCATTGTCGAGTACGGCAACGACCTGGTTGCGGCTCAGGCCACCTGCCTTGCCAACACCTCCTTCCTGCGTGACGCCATGGAGTACCACAAGGTTCCCGTGTATCTGCACTCCACCATCACCGAGATCGGCGACGGCTACTGCATGATCAAGACTCCCAACGAGACCTTCCGCTGCGACTGCGACGCCGTCATCAACGGCATCGGCTTTGTCCCGGCTCCCGTTGGCGACAAGGGCGCCCATGTCCACCGCGTCGGTGACTGCGTTGCCATCGGCAACCTGCGCACCGTCATCTGGCGTGCCTGGGACGTCTGCATGAGAATCTAGTCTCCTGCCGGCAAAACCCCATCAAACCAAAAGCCCCTCCGGGATTTCCCGGAGGGGCTTTTGATTCGAAGACAAAGTCTCGCAAGACTTTGTCTTCGACTTTTGCAGCCTGCTGCAGCGCACTTGCTTGCGGGAGACGCTCGCACGTTTGCAGGCTGAGATGAGTTATTTGTCAGGTACATGTCCTGACAAATAACGGATTGAATTTACTTTTTCGTATGCACGAAAAACTCTTCGAGGCTGTTTCTAATGGAACCCTCTTACAGCGTCAGGTCGCCGTCTTTGATCCAGCCGGCTTTGCGCAGCAGTGCGCCGAAAAGCCAGCTCAAAAGACCCGGCAGCGCCACGCAGATCAGCAGCAGACCCAGCCAGTCCGCGGCAGTGGGCGTGATGGCCACGGCGCCCTGGGCCGCGGCGGCAGCCGACGGCTCCACCCAGCCGGTCCAGACGCCGATGGGGCCGCAGAGCCCGCAGGTGCCCATGCCGGAGTTGACGGCGGCGCCGTTCATCTCCAGCTTGAACACACAGGTAGCGATGGGCCCGGTGATCACGGAGGCCAGCGTGGGCGGAATCCAGATGCGTGGATTCTTCAGGATGTTGCCCATCTGGAGCATCGAGGTGCCAAGCCCTTGGGACACGATGCCGCCCCAGCCGTTTTCCCTGAAGGACATCACCGCAAAGCCCACCATCTGAGCACAGCAGCCGGCAACGGCCGCGCCGCCGGCAAGACCCGTGAGACTCAGCGCTGCGCAGATGGCGGCAGAGGAGATGGGCAGCGTCAGTGCAATACCCACCACCGCGGAGACAATGATGCCCATGAGGAAGGGGTGCAGGCGCGTGGCCCACATGATGAAGCTGCCGACGGCCCCGGCTGCTTTGCCGATGGGCGCCGCCACCAGCCAGGAGAGCCCCACGCCCACCAGAATGGTCACAATGGGCGTGACCAGGATATCCACCTTGGTCTCCTTGTAGACGGCCTTGCCGCATTCGGCGGCAAACACGGTCACCACAAGCACGGCCAGCGGGCCGCCCGCGCCGCCCATGGCGTTGGCGGCGTAGCCTACCACGGCCAGGGAGAAGAGCACCAGCCCCTGCGCCTGCAGAGCATAGCCAATGGCGACGGCCATGGCCGGGCCCACCATCGCGGAGGCAAGACCCCCGATGGTGTATCCTGTGCCGCCGATCACCGCAACGGGGTTTGCCAAAAAGCCGATGTGCAGCTGGGTGCCCAGGGTGTTGAGAATGGTGCCGACCAGCAGGGTGCAGAACAGACCCTGCGCCATGGCGGAGAGGGCGTCAATGCCGTAGCGCCTGGCGCTGAATTCGATGTTTTTGCGTTTGCAGAATGCTTTGAATTTTTCCAAGGTTTCTCACTCCGATTCAAAGAACGCCGCGGCTGCCTGGCAGCCGCGGCGTTGCGCCTGTATGAGTATTATAAGCGAAAGACCGGGGGAAATCAACAATTGTCAAAAGACTGACTCAGACCCAGGTGCCGTTGCGGAAAATGGGGGAAGAGCTGCCGTCGGCGCGGATGCCGTCGATGGCCAGATCCTCGGAGCCCACCATGAAGTCCACATGGATGATGGAGTCATTGATGCCGCGCTTCTGCGCCTCGGCGGTGGTGAGAGCGTCGCCGTCGGGCAGAACCTCCTTGAAGCCCGCGCCCAGCGCCACATGGCAGCAGGCGTTCTCGTCAAAGAGCGTCTCGTAAAACAGGAAGCCGCAGCGGTTGACGGGACTCTCCTTCGGCACCAGAGCGACCTCGCCCAGCATGTTGGAGCACTCGTCCATCTTCAGCATCTGCTCCAGCAGCGCCTGGCCCTTCCCGGCCTTGCAGGAGACGGCCCGGCCGTTTTCAAAATGGATGGAGAAGTCCTCAATGAGCTGGCTGTTCCAGGACAGAGGCTTGGTGGCGACCAGGGTGCCCTCGCAGCTGCCAGCCAGCGGGGAGGTGAAGATCTCCTCCGTCGGCATGTTGGGGATGTAGTGCGCGCCGTTTGCGCTGTTGACAGCGGCGGCACCCTCCCAGTGGGCGTCCGGGATCAGCTCCACGGTGAAGTCGGTGCCGTTTGCGCTGTGGTAGCGGAGATGGCGGAAGTGCTGGCTGTTGAGCCAGGCGGCCTTCGCTGAAATAAAATCCGTGTGTGCCTGCCACGCGGCCACGGGGTCGGAAACGCCGTCAATGCGCACGGTGGACAAAACCGCATCCCAGAGCTTTTCCATGGCGACGTCCACACGGTCCTCGGGGAAGCATTTCTGCGCCCACTTTTCGGAGGGAAGCGCGGCAATGGTCCACTGGTGCTTCCCGTCGATGGCGTCCCGGTAGGGCTTCAGGACCCGGGCCCGACGCTGCCCGACGGTGGAGATCTTCTCCGGGGAGATCCCGGCCAGCGCATCGGGGTCCTCCGACTCGATGAAGATGCGGCAGGGGAGATCCACGGTCATCTGACGGGCCTTGGCCTCCTCCCACTCCAGCACCTCGGAGAGCACCTCCTGGTCGGCGTACTGGAAATGCAGGCGGGAGATCCCGTCGCTCTGCCAGTCCACCTGGACCTTTTTCGCGCCGGCGAGATAGCACTCCTCCGTCAGGAGCGCGGCGAAGGAGGCCTGCTCAACGGCGATGAAGAGGAGAACGGTCTGCCCGGGGCGGACGTTTGCGCCGGAGCGGACAATGAGACGAGCGTAGCTTTGCAGAATTTCCTGGCTTGGTTTCAAATCAAAAAACTCCTTTTGGTTGTTCTATTAAACTATTTCCATAGTTTACGCAAAATACAGGGCCGCCCATAGGGGAATGCTCACCAGCGACAGGGCGGTGGAGAGAAAGATCAGCTTGGCCGAGAGCTCCCGGTTGCTGCCATAGATGGTGCAGAGCATGGTGGAGTTGGTGGCGGCGGGCATGGCAGCCATCAGCACCAGCACGCCCTTGAGAACGGGGTCCACCGACAGCGGCCTTGTCAGCAGCGCCACCAGGGCCGCGATGCCCACCAGGCGCAGCAGCACAAAGGGGATGGCGCGCGGCTCGTTAAAGATCTCGCGCAGGGGGACGCTGGCCAGTACCGAGCCGATCACCAGCATGGCGCAGGGGGAGGTGGCCTGGCCGATAAAGGCGCAGCTCTCCAGCAGCACTCGCGGCACGGGCACCTTCAGCACATAGAGGATCGCCGCGACAAGGCCCGAGAGAAAGGCGGGGTTCAACGCCCGCTTCACGGAAAACTCCCCGGCCAGCAGGAAGATGCCCACGGAAAAGCAGATCAGATTGTAGGGGATGTTCAGCAGGGAGGCGTAGAAGGCGGCGGAGCCGCCCAGCACCGCCGCGCACACCGGGATGCCGATGTAGGTGACGTTGCCGCACATGAGCTCAAAGAGGTAGACGCCCCGGTCTCTCTTAGGGGCTTTCAAAAGGGGTGTGACGGCGAGAGCCACCAGTGCGCTCAACAGGAACATCCCCGCCGAGAGGCCGATGGCGATCAGCACGCCCGAGGCGTTGACGCCCGCGTCGGTGCTTAAGATGGCGGAGAAGAGGTAGAAGGGGAGAATGATCTTGACCACAAGGTTTGAGAGCGTCCCCGTGGCCTCCTCGGTGAGGACCCCGGCCTTGCGGCAGACAAAGCCTGCCACGATGGCAAAGAAGATGATGAGAATCTGGTGCAGGGCGGCGGACATGGGCAAGCTCCTTCCTGTGGCGGAGCGATTACTCGCTCAACAGACTGACTTCGATCCGGACTGGGTTGTGGTCGGAGTTGGCAAAGCCGGCGTCCACGCTCTGGACGCTGTTCAGCGCCACGTTGGGGGAGAGGATCAGACCGTCGATGACGTAGTACTGGGTGCCCGCTGCGTCGGCGGGGTTGTAGGGCTGATTCAAGAGACGGCAGGTGGGCGTGGAGAGATCGTAGGCCAGGGTCCAGCCCTCGGGCAGGAGGTTTTCATCCAGCACGCCCGGCTCCCAGTTTTCGGGGTGGGTGTTGGGATAGACCTCCAGTGAGCCGGGGAAGACCTGGTTGAAGTCTCCGCCGGCGATGACGTAATTGCCCTTTTCGTATTCCGCGGTGATAAACTGGCGCAGCTGGTTGGTCTGGGCGATCTTGCCCTCGCCGTCGTCATAGGCCTCGAGATGGAGGTTGACCAGCACCAGCTGCCTGTCGCTGCCCTCGATGGGCAGGTAGCTGACCAGCAGACAGCGCTTGAGGTTTGCGATGCGCAGCGGCCAGGAGAAGGGGCAGGGAAGGGAGATACGCTCGGCCCGGTCGATCGCGAGGTCGTTTGTCATGGTGTACAGGCCGCTGTGTACCTTGCCGATGGGCGGCACGGGCACGGGCACGAAGGGGCAGGAGTAATTCATGGCGTAAGCTTCGCAGCTCATGCCGTTCGAAAGGAAATTGCGCTCGTCAATGCCGTAGGTGCGGGAGGAATCGCTGTCGACCTCCTGCAGCAGCACCAGATCCGCCTGAGACTGGGCGATCGTATCGGAGATGCCGTTGAGATACGCTTTGACCGTGGCCTCGTCAGCGGAGCGGGCGTCCTTGCCGCCGTCCATGAAGAAGTCCGAGTCTTTGCCCAGACCGCCGTAGCCCACGTTCCAGCTCAAAACGGTGAGCGTGTCGCCGCCCTTGAGCGTGTCCACGTCCCCGGCGCGGGTGACCTCGACCGTCTCCACCGGGGCGGGATTGAACTCCGTGGCTGTCAGCCAGCCCAGGAGAACAGCCACGGCGAGAACGAGGATTCCAATGAGCTTGAAGAGAAAAGAAAAGACTTTTTTCATCGGAGCTGTACCTCACTTTTTTGATGAAAACAGTTTATCACCCCATTGAAAAACATGCAAGAGCGGAAGGGCGATTTGTCACTTCTGCGGCTTGCCAAGACCCGGGAGATAAGGTATAATGTTCTGCGGCAAGCTATGAAATTCTAATAGGAGGAATCTCCCATGCATTACGATACAATCCGGCGCCAGGACCCGGAAGTCTACGCCGCCATGATGCGCGAGCTCCAGCGCCAGCGTGACCATATCGAGCTGATCGCCTCGGAGAACTTTGTCTCTCCCGCGGTGATGGAGGCCATGGGCAGCCATCTGACCAACAAGTATGCCGAGGGCTACCCCGGCGCCCGCTACTACGGCGGCTGCCAGTATGTCGACGAGGTGGAGAATCTCGCCATCGAGCGGGCCAAGGCCCTCTTCGGCGCCGAGCACGCCAACGTCCAGCCCCACTCCGGCTCCCAGGCAAATGTGGCCGTGTACCTGGCCCTGCTCAAGCCGGGCGACACCATCCTCGGCATGGATCTCAGCCACGGCGGCCATCTGACCCACGGCTCCAAGGCGTCCATCTCCGGCAAGTACTTCAACGCCACCTTCTACGGCGTGGACCCGGAGACCGAGTGTATCGACTATGATCTTGTCCAGCAGCGGGCCGAGGAGGTCAAGCCCAAGATCCTCATCGCCGGCGCCAGCGCCTATCCTCGCGTGATCGACTTCAAGCGCATGCGTGAGATCGCGGACTCCGTCGGCGCTTACCTGATGGTGGACATGGCCCACATCGCGGGCCTCGTCGCGGCAGGGGAGCACCCTTCGCCCGTGCCCTACGCCCATGTGGTCACCACCACCACCCACAAGACCCTGCGCGGCCCCCGCGGCGCGCTGATCCTCTGCAAAGAGGAACTGTCCAAGAAGATCAACTCCGCCGTTTTCCCCGGCACCCAGGGCGGCCCGCTCATGCACATCATCGCAGCCAAGGCCGTCTGCTTCGGCGAGGATCTGCAGCCGGAGTTCAAGGCCTACCAGCACCAGATCGTGCTCAATGCCGCGGCTCTGGCCGACGAGCTGCAGAAGCAGGGCGTGCGCCTGGTCTCCGGCGGCACGGACAACCACATGATGCTGGCTGACGTTTACTCCCGCGGCAGGACCGGCGCCGAGGTGCAGGAGCTGCTGGATCTGGCCAACATCACCGCCAACAAGAACACCATCCCCTTCGATCCCCTGGGCGTGAAAACCACCTCCGGCATGCGTTTCGGCTCTCCGGCGGTCACCACCCGCGGCATGAAGGAGGACGAGATGCGCCAGATCGGCCGCATGATCGCCCGCCTGGTGGAGGAGGGCGAGAGCGCCGTCCCCGCCGTCAAGGAGGAGGTCTTGGCCCTCTGCGAGAAATTCCCCCTGTACCCGGAGATGTAAGTGACATAACTAAGTTTACATAAATATAAAAACCTGCGGGCAGGAAACTGCCCGCAGGTTTTTCTGTCCAAAAAAGTCTGCTGCAACATGCTTTCCGTCATTGCGAGCCAGTGCGCACACTGGTGTGGCAATCCGTCGGTATGCTGCGGCAGACCTTTTCTTTTTAAATTAAATGGTTCCTTCTCCGGCGGCCATGGCCTTCATGATCTCGATGGTTTTTAAAATCAGCTCACGGTCGGGGTTGCTCTCGGCGTAGCCGTAGTAGTATTTCCGCTGCTGCGACATGCCGGGCAGGGTGCAGAAGACCAGATTGCCCCGTTCTGCCGGCGACACAAAGCGAACCAGTTCCTCATTGGCCATGACATAGCCCAGGCCGCGTGCGGCCATCTGGATGCCGGAGATGGTGTTGTTGGTCTGAATGAGAGCGGGCGGGGAAATGTTGAAGCGCTTCCAGAGCAGCTGTACGTTGAGGTTTAAGCCCATGGCGTTGCCGGGGACGATCATGCGCCTACCCTCCAGGACTGACGCATCCATGAGATAGGGCTGTTCCGGGACGCAGCCCGCGCCGTCGGGCAGCTCCGGCAGAAAGACCCGCGGCAGAAGCAGCAGGATGCGCTCCTCAAACAGCTCGCCAAAGGTGAAGTTGACGGGGTCGATCTCCGCGTGGCCGAAGAAGACGTCGATCTCATCTTTCCGCAGGGAGTCCATCATTTTGGCTTCCTGCCCCTCACAGAAACGGATATCCAGCTCGGGATAGAGCTCCAGGAGCCGTTGGCTCAGATCTGCCGCCCACATAGCACTGTGACCGTAGCCCAGGCCGATGCGCAGGCGCCGCCTGCCGGAATCCTGGTATCGGAGTTCCTCCTTGAGCTGCTGCTCGGCCAGAAGCAGCTCCTGCATTTTCTTGAGATAGAGCTCGCCGTTTTTCGTTGGGCGCACGGGGTTGCGGCTGCGGTCAAAGAGCTTGGTGCCCAGTTCCCGTTCCAGCTTGGTGATGAAGGTGGTGAGAGTGGGCTGCGTGATATAGAGCCGCTGCGCGGCCCGCGTGACGTTTTGCTCCTCCGCCAGCACCAGCAAATAGTTGAGTTGATCCAGAGTCATAAGATGCCCCCTCCCCATTCTCTCATCAGTATATCGGCCAAAATTGGAAAATGCAAATTCATCTTTATCAATGATTTGATTGGCTTTTTCCAATTTTACAAATGGGAAGAGATGGGATTAAACTGAAATCGTCAAAAATCGAAAACACAAAAACGGAAGGAGAACGCAACATGATCATTACCGACGTCAAGGTCATCCGCGCCAACCGCTGTGTCTTTGCCAAGGTACTCACCGACAACGGCCTCTACGGCATCGGCGAGGCCGGCGCCTGGGGTCTGCTTGCCGCCAGCGCCACCGCCATTGAGATGTTCAAGGGCTATCTGGTTGGAAAGGACCCGCTGGACATCGAGCACCACTGGCAGTACATGCAGCGCTACGGCCACTTCCGCGGCGCGGCCATCATGGCGGCCATCTCCGCCATCGACGTGGCGCTTTACGACATCGCCGGCAAGTACTACCAGGTTCCGGTCTACCGGCTACTCGGCGGCAAGTGCCGGGACAAGGTCCGCGTCTACAACCATACCGCGGGCCAGACCGAGGAGCAATTGGTGGAAAACGCCATCCGCGGCAAGGAGGCGGGCTTCACCGCGCTCGGCCACCTCAACCCCTACCTGGACGAGCCCCGCAATCTGCCCTTCCACGACAACAACACCCAGATGCTCTACAATGCCGAGCGCCGTGTCGCCAAGGTGCGTGAGGCGGTGGGGCAGGACATTGACCTGTGCCTGGAGATGCACCGGCGTCTGGAGCCGGGCCTGGCCGTGCAGCTGAGCCACCGGCTCGAGCCCTACAACCCCATGTTCCTGGAGGATCCCATCCGCCCGGACAACTACGACGAGATGGCCCGCGTGGCGGCCAAGACCAACATCCCCATCGCCACCGGCGAGCGCATCACCAGCTTCTTCGATTTCGCCATGCTGCTTGAGCGCGGGGCCTGCAGCTATGTGCGCATGTCCCTTGCGGTCTGCGGCGGCTTCACCGGCGCCAGGAAGATCGCGACCCTGGCCGAGGCGCACCACTGCTCCCTCGTGCCCCACAACCCGTTAAGCCCCGTGACCACCAACGCGATTTTGCAGTTTGTGGCCGCCACCGAGAACGTGGCCATCACCGAGTACCCCGATCCTTATAAGGCCTCCACCGCCGACAATCTCCTCAACACCGGCGTCAAGCTCAGACAGGTGGACATGGTCAACCAGATCCCCGAGTTCAAGGCCGGTTATCTGCTGGTCCCCGAGGAGCCCGGCATCGGCATCGATCTCATCCCCGACGTGGAAGAGCGCTTCCCGTTCAGACCCCATGAAGTCTCCGCCCGGCTCAACCTGGACGGTTCGGTCTGTGACCAGTAAGAAAAGAGAAAAAACAAAAGGAGGAACCCCATGAATACCCAGCTCGTGATCTGTATTGTGATCTTCGTCGCATCCCTGATCCTCTACGGCAGCAACAAGTTCCCCATGGGCGCCGTCGGTATGGCGACCATCGTGGCCCTGGTGCTGACCAAGTGCCTCGACGCGAAATCCGCTCTCAGCTACTTTGCCAACAACAACGTCATCATGATGGCCAGCATGTTCGTTGTCTCGGCGGGACTGAGCCGCACCAGCCTGGTGGACAAGTTCTCCAAGGCGGTCGTCAAGCTCACCGGCGGCTCCTTCAAGCGCACCTACCTGGTGTACCTGATCCTCGCCGCGGTGCTCACCAACCTGATGAACAGCCCCGGTGCCTGCTACTGCATCGTCTTCCCCCTGGCTCTCCAGATGTGCAAGGAGTACAACGTCTCCCCCTCCAAGGTCATGTTCCCCCTGGGCATGGTGTGCGTCGCCTGCTGCTGCATCCTGCCCACCGGCGCCTCCATCCAGGAGACCGGCATTTTCAATGGCTTCCTCGAGACCTATGAGTCCGAGTTTGCCTTCTCCGCCATGGACTTCACCAAGGGCCGCTGGCCCATGCTGATCATCGCCCCGCTTTGGGCCTGGACCATGGGCTACAAGATCGCCCCCGAGCAGCCCCCCGTGCCCCTGCAGGACGTGGCCGTCGCCAAGCAGAAGACCCCGCTCAAGCCCTTTGCCGACTGGGCCGGTGTGATCATCTTCTTCCTGGTCATCTTCCTCTTCTTCTTCGGCAGCAAGTTCGGTCTCGCCGCCTGGCAGGTCACCCTCCTCGGCGCCGTGCTCACCGTCTTCTGCGGCACCCTCACCGGCAAGGAGGCCATCGCCGCCCTGCCTGTTGACATCGCCTTCATGCTCATCGGCGCCCTGGCCATGGCCGGCGCCATGACCGCCACCGGTGCCGGCGACGTGATCGGCAACGCTCTGGCCGCTGCTGTCGGCGGCGTCCGCAACGGCTACGTCCTCGGCTTCATCTTCTTCCTGATCCCCTTTGTGCTGACCCAGTTCATGCAGAACCAGGCCGTCATCAACATCTTTGCTCCCATCGTCATTCTCACCTGCAAGGCCATCGGCGCCAATCCCATCGGCCTGCTTGTCATCATCACCGCCGCGGGCCTGACCGCCTACATGACCCCCATGGCCACCAGCGCCATCCCCATCGTCATGGGCGTGGGCGGCTACGACATCAAGAGCCTGGTCAAGCAGAGCTGGCTGGTGTCCCTGGTCTTCTGCCTGGTCTACGTGCTCTACGTCATGACTGTGCTGCCCTGCTTCTAAGCCAGTCCCTCAACAATCATCTGCCCGGAGGATTTCAGCATGAAAATCACCAAGGTCTATACCGAAAAGTACAAGTGGCCCAAGGACAAGCCCATTCAGAACGGCAAGACCACCTTTACCAACAACTCCCTGAACCTGGTCTGCATCGAGACCGACGCGGGCGTTACCGGCTACGGCACCTCCTATGAGCTCAACTTTGTGGACCGTCTGGGCCAGCTTCTCATCGGGGAGGACCCCCTCAACAACGAAAAGCTCTGGAAGCGCATGTTCGTGCCCAAGTTCCTGGGCCGCAAGGGCAACAGCCTCTGGAGCATCTCCGCTATCGACATCGCGCTCTGGGATATCCGCTCCAAGGTCTCCGGCATTCCGCTCTACAAGCTGCTGGGCGGCTCGAGAGAGAGCGTGCCCTACTACATCGCCGGCGGCTACTACGCCCCGGGCAAGGGCATCCTGGAGCTGCAGCATGAGATGGAGGAATACCTGTCCTGGGGCGCCAAGGCTGTCAAGATGAAGGTCGGTGTGCTCTCCCTCCGGGAGGACGCCAAGCGCGTCAGGGCCGTGCGCGAGGTCGTGGGCGACGATGTGAAGCTCATGATGGACGCAAACTGCGCCTACAAGGCCTACGAGGCGGTGGAGTTTTCCAAGATGGTGGAGGAGTATCACCCCTTCTGGTTTGAGGAGCCCGTGGACGCCGACGACTACGACGGCTACCGCAAGGTCTCCGAGAAGACTCTCATCCCCCTTGCAGCCGGCGAGAACGAGATGACCCGCTTCGGCTTCCGCGATCTGTTTGCCACGCACGCCGTGGACATTCTCAACCCGGACGCGGCCTGCTGCGGCGGCATCACGGAGTACCAGAAGATCGCCGCCATGGCCGACGCCAACGGCCTGGTCATGAGCCCCCACGGCCAGCAGCAGGTGCATGTGCATCTGGACTGCGCCCTGCCCAACGTCATCATGGCGGAGTTCTATCCGCCCCAGTATGACGCAAAGATCTACGAGGCCTTCCAAAATCCGGTGCGCCTCAACCCGGACGGCACCGTCAGCCCCGGCAGCGCCCTCGGCGTGGGCCTGGACATCAACCGCGAGGTCCTCAAGGACTTCAAGGTGGAAGATTCCTCCTACGCGCTGTAGGGAAACAAAAAACGGAGAGAACTGCGGTTCTCTCCGTTTTTGTGTGGGTGCGCTTATTCAAACTCTTTGGCCACGTCCTCCAGGTACTTGCGGATGGGCAGGTGCTGGGGACACATGGCCTCGCATTGGCCGCACTTGATGCAGTCGCTGGCCTTGCCGAAGTCCAGTGTCAGATTGCGGTAGTAGCCGCCCTGGTTGGTCCAGCCCTTGTCCTTCGCCTCCTGGAACTTGGCGTTGTAGAGGGAGAAGTACTTCGGGATCGCGATGTTCATGGGACAGTTGACCGTGCAGTAGGAGCAGCCGGTGCAGGGGATAACGATCTCCTTGTTGAGGATCTTTGCCGCCGTGTCCATCAGCTCCATCTCCTCTACGTTGAGGGGCTTGAAGTCCTGCATGTAGCCGGTGTTGTCCAGCAGCTGTTCCATGTTGCTCATGCCGCTGAGCACCATGAAGACGTTATCAAACGTGGCGGCAAAGCGGATGGCCCAGGAGGGGATGGACAGTTCCGGCTCGCGGGCCGTAAACAGCGCCTCCAGCTCGGCCGGGACCTTTGCCAGCGTCCCGCCCTTGACGGGCTCCATGACGATAACGGGCTTGTGGTGCTTGACGCAGACGTCGTAATTTGCGTGGCTCTGGACGCCCAGACTGTCCCAGTCGAGGTAGTTTAATTGCAGCTGCACATACTCCACCTCCGGGTGGGCGGTGAGCAGCCTGTCGAGAAGCTCCGGCCCGTCGTGGTAGGAAAAGCCGATGTGCCGCACCAGTCCCGCGGCCTTCTTCTCGCGGATGAAGTCCCAGCAGTTGAGCGCGTCAAAGGTCTTGACAGTCTTGGCGTTTACGTCGTGCAGCCAGTAGTAGTCAAAGTATCCGGCCCCGGTGCGGCGCAGCTGCTCGTGAAAGAGCCACTCGCGGTCGGCCTCCTTTTTCAGCATATAGGAGGGGAGCTTGGTGGTCAGGGTGAAGCTGTCTCTCGGATGGCGGGAGACCAGCGCCTCACGGGCTGCCTCCTCGCTCTTGCCGCCGCAGTACATCCAGGCCGTGTCAAAATAGGTAAAGCCCCTCTCCAGAAAGGTATCCACCATCTGCTTCATCTGCTCCAGATCGATGCTGCTGTCATCCTCGGGATTGAGAAGCGGCAGACGCATCAGGCCAAAGCCCAGTTTTTTCGGTGCCATGGGACATCCTCCTTTGGTAACAGTCTTAACAAATACCATTCTACCATCCCGCCGGCGG
>ONPY01000022.1 GCA_900319835.1 uncultured Eubacteriales bacterium
GTCAATTGCCGTTTCACCGTGGTGGCTTCTTGTTTGCCTGTGCGAAGTATTATTGTGTATAGCTGTTCTTATTTTCACAAGACACCCGCAAAGCAAAAAGAAATGAACCATGCAGCGCCGTGCGCGGACGGCTGCACAATGTGCAGCTAACGTCCTGCGATCACGTGAGATAGGAGGGGACCCCGGATGGAAGACAACTATATAAAGTCTGTCGATCCGACAAGCCCTCTCCATGGGCGCGTGGAGATCGGGGATACGGTGGTGTCCATCAACGGCAACGAGATCCTGGATGTGCTGGACTACAAGTTCTACGCCTACGACCGGGATCTGCACGTCACCCTCCGCCGTCCCGACGGGTCGGCGTACGAGGTACACGTCCGCAAGGGCGAGGGCGGCGACCTCGGTCTGGACTTTGAGAGCTATCTCATGGACAAGCCGCGCTCCTGCGCCAACGCCTGCGTCTTCTGCTTCATCGACCAGCTGCCCCGCGGCATGCGCCGCACCATGTATTTTAAGGACGACGACGCCCGGCTGAGCTTCCTGCTTGGCAACTACATCACGCTCACCAATCTCTCCCCCCGGGAGATCGAGCGCATCATCGCCCTGCACATCAGCCCCATCAACGTCTCCGTACACACCACGAATCCCGAACTGCGGTGCAAAATGCTGCGCAACCCCAGGGCGGGGGAGAGCATTGACGTGATGCGCCGCTTTGCCGCGGCGGGCATCGTCATGAACTGCCAGATCGTCTGCTGCCCCGGTCTCAACGACGGGGAGGAGCTCACGCGTACCATGTGCGAGCTGGAGGAGATGTACCCGGCGGTACACAGCGTGTCCATCGTCCCGGTGGGCCTGACGAAATTCCGCCAGCACCTCTATCCGCTGACGCCCTTCACCAAAGAGCACGCGGCGGAGACCCTGGATCTGGTGGAGACATTCTCGGCCAAATGCCTCAAAAGGCACGGCAGCCGCATCTTCTTCTGCGGGGATGAGCTGTACATCAAGGCCGGGCGGGAGCTGCCGGGAGACGATTTTTACGAGGAATACACCCAGCTTGAAAACGGCGTGGGGATGCTGCGCTTGCTGGAGACGGAGTTTCGCTCCGCCCTCAAGCTGGCGGATGCGCCGGACGGCGTGGACTTTGCCATCGCCACCGGAGTCTCCGCGGCACCGTATTTTGAAAAGCTGCTGCTTTTGGCCCGGGAGGCGTTCCCGGAGCTGAAGGGCCACGTCTACGCCATCGAAAACGACTTCTTTGGCCGCAGCATCAACGTCACCGGCCTTGTCACCGGGGGCGATCTGATCCGCCAGCTTCAGGGGAAAGAGCTGGGGGAGCGCCTGCTCATCTCCCAGAACATGCTGCGCCGCCAGGAGCAGGACTTTCTGGACGACGTGAAGCTGGAGGACGCGAGCCGCGCCCTGGGCATCCCCATTTACCCCGTGGAGGCCGATGGTTTTGCCCTGTGCGACGCCATGTTCGGCATCCTGCCCGAGCTGCCCGCTCCCGTGCGGGAGGAGAGCGGCGAGGACTTTTACACCTATAACCAGAACTGAGATTTTTCAAGGGAGAGACTGTACATGTCAAGACCTCTTGTAGCCATAGTAGGACGCCCCAACGTGGGCAAATCCATGCTCTTCAACCGTCTGGTGGGCCAGCGGCTGAGCATCGTGGAGGACACCCCGGGCGTCACCCGGGACCGGCTCTACGCCCCCTGCGAGTGGTGCGGCCGCACCTTCGACATGGTGGATACCGGCGGCATCGAGCCCTCCACCGACAGCGAAATCCTGCTCTTTATGCGTGAGCAGGCGCAGATTGCCATCGATACCGCCACGGTCATCGTGCTGGTCACGGACATCCGCACCGGCGTCACCGCCGCGGACAAGGACGTGGCCAACATGCTCAAGCGCTCCCATAAGCCCGTGGTGCTGGCCGTCAACAAGGCCGACTCCACCGGGGCGGAGGATCCGACCCTCTACGAGTTTTACGAGCTGGGCCTGGGCGACCCCATCGCGGTCTCCGCTGTCCACGGCCACGGCACCGGCGATTTGCTGGACGAATGCCTCAAGCATTTCCCCGACGCCTCCGAGGACGAGGAGGAGCCGGACTGCATCAAGGTAGCCGTCATCGGCAAGCCCAATGTGGGCAAGTCCTCGCTCATCAACCACATCCTGGGCGAAAAGCGCCTGATCGTCAGCGACATGGCGGGCACCACCCGCGACGCGGTGGACACGCTCTTTGAAAACGACAAGGGCCGCTATATGTTCATCGACACCGCCGGCATCCGCCGCAAGTCCAAGGTGGAGGAGAAGGTGGAGAAGTTCTCCGTCATGCGCGCGCAGCTCGCCATCGAGCGGGCGGACGTGTGCATCATCATGCTCGACGCCAGAGACGGTGTCACCGAGCAGGACACCAAGATCGCCGGGCTTGCCCACGAGGCGGGCAAGGCCAGCATCGTCATTGTCAATAAGTGGGACCTGGTGGAGAAGGAGACCGGCACCATGGAGAAGATGCGCAAGGACATCATGCGCGATCTGAGCTTCATGAGCTACGCTCCCATCCTCTTCATCTCCGCCCTGACCGGCCAGCGCACCGACCGGATCTTCGAGCTGGTCAACTTTGTCAACGACCAGAGCAACATGCGCATCACCACCGGCATGCTCAACAATGTCCTGGCCGACGCCCAGGCCCGCGTGCAGCCGCCCACGGACAAGGGCCGCCGCCTGAAGATCTACTACATGACGCAGACAGGTATCAAGCCCCCCTGCTTTGTCATCTTCTGCAACAGCCGCGAGCTGTTCCATTTCTCCTACCAGCGCTATCTGGAAAACCAGATCCGCGCTGTGTTCGGGCTGGAGGGCACGCCCATCCGCCTGGTGATCCGCCAGAAAGGAGAGAAGGAATGATTGTCTACTGGCTTCTCCTTCTCGTGACGGCTTTTTTCGCCTATCTCTTCGGCTGTATGGACACCATGGTGCTGGCCTCGAACTTCGTCTTCCACCGCAACCTCCGCCGTCTGGGGGACAACAGGACCTGGCTCTCCAACTTCAAGCGCATCTACGGCTGGGCGGGCTTTTTGAAGCTCTTCGCCGTGGAGCTGGTGAAGGATCTGATCCCCATTTTGCTTGGCAGCATCCTGCTGGGCATCAAGGGCCACGCTGACGCCGGGCGTGCTTTCGCGGGCTTTGTGCTGGTGCTGGGCAGACTCTGGCCGGTGCTGTACCGCTTCAAGGGCAGCCACGCGAGCTTTGCCCTGGTGGTCGCGGCCTTCGCGGTGGAGACCTCGGCGGGCGCCGCGGTGCTGGTGATGCTGGCCGCGCTGACGGCAGCCACCCGCTATGTGACCGTCGGCACGGTGGCGAGCGCCCTGGTCTGCGTACTGGTGGCGGTGCTGGTGGTGGACGATTCTCTGCTGCTGCGTCTGCTGCTGATGACGGCGGCGCTGGTGCTGATATACCACATCCCCGCCGTGATCCGCCTCTTCCGCGGCACGGAGCCCCGTCTCAGCCTGGAAAAGGACATCACCTACAAGCTGGATCAATAACGAAACCCGCAGGCATTGTGCTCATTCCCTCCCTGTCATTCCGAGCCAGTGCGCACACTGGCGTGGGAATCCGCTCTCTGAAAAACGGATTGCCACGTCGCTGGCGCTCCTCGCAATGACGTACGAAGAGAAAAAAGCACAATGCCTGCGGGCTTTTTGCCGGGAAATCAGAACTTCCAGGTCTTCGGCGGTTCGGTGAAGGAATAAAGCGTGGCGGTGCAGTTGCGCAGATACCAGACTTCCGTGTTGCCATCGTCCGGGCTGTAGACGGTCTGGAGCTTCGGATGGGCCTCCAGCACAAAGACCCGGGCCTCGCGGCTGTCGTCCTCCACGGCACTGCCCTCTACGCGCAGCCAGCCGCCCTCGGTCATGGCGCAGAGCTCCAGCCGTGGATTGGTGTGCAGCTGCCGGGAGACGGCCTTGGATTTCCCGGTCAGAAAATACAGGCGTCCCTGATAGAGATCGGCTGTGCCGAAGGGCCGGACATGGGGCTGCCCGTCCTCGCAGGTTGCGAGAAAGTAGGTGCCCGCCTGCCGGAGCAATGCATGGACTTCGTTCATTGTCGACTCCTTTCCAGTCTGTGGGGTAAAACATCCAAGAAAAGTATACCCCGTTTGCCGCCGCTTTTCTTGACTTTTTTATGAAAGTATTGTACAGTCAGTTGAACTTCTGATGAGGAGCTGTCCATGGGATTTGTTGAACTGTTTTTGATCGCCGTTGGCCTGAGTATGGACGCTTTCGCGGTCTCCATCTGCAAGGGCCTGAGTCTGCAGGAACTGAAGCCGCGCCACGCGGCGCTGGTGGGCCTGTACTTCGGCGGGTTTCAGGCGCTGATGCCGGTGATCGGCTGGCTGTTGGGCTTTCGCTTCGAGCATGTGATCGAGAGCGTTGACCACTGGGTGGCCTTCGTTCTGCTGGGGATCATCGGCCTGAGTATGATCCGGGAGTCCGGAAAGACCGAGGAGGTCGGCGGCGACCTGGGCGTCAGGAGCATGCTGCTTCTGTCGGTCGCCACCAGCATCGACGCGCTGGCTGTCGGCATCACCTTTGCCTTTCTGTCGGTGAAGATCCTCCCCGCGGCCTGTCTCATCGGCGTGACCACGTTTCTGCTCTCGGCGCTCGGCGTGTACATCGGCCATGTCTTTGGCCTGAAGTACAAGGCAAAGGCCGAGCTGGCCGGCGGTGTGATTCTGCTTTTCATCGGGCTGAAAATTTTGCTTGAGCATCTGGGCCTGCTTTCGTTCTGACACAGGGGGTTGTCTATGAAATGTAAAACCCGCGACCGCGCGGTGCTGATCGTTCTGATGGTGCTGCTGCTGGCTGCGCTGACCGGCATTCTGGCGTTTACCAGGCTGGATGTCTCCCTGGCGGAGATCCTGGAGAGCGTCGCCCCGGAGCTGCCTCCCGTGCCGACGCCGGAGCCGACGCCCAGTCCGACCCCGCGGCCGACGCCGAAGCCCACGCCCACACCGGAACCTACCCCCGTTTTGCGCAAGCGCACGGAGCTGTTGGTTCTGGTCAACCCCTGGCATGCCATGGAGGAGGGTTATGAGCCCGAGCTGCGGCAGGTTACCTGGGGCTATGACGAGGACCAGTGGATGGACGCGCGGGCGGCGGACGCCCTGATCCAAATGGTGGCCGACTGCGCTGAGGCGGGCAACGATCCCTTCGTCTGCTCGGCCTACCGCACCATGGAGAAGCAGCAGTACTTATACAACAACAAGATCTACCGCCTGGTGTACGAGGACGGTGTGGACCCGGAGGAGGCCCCGGCCATCGCGGCCCAGTCCGTGGCCATTCCCGGTACCAGCGAGCACCAGTTGGGCCTTGCGGCGGACATCATCGACTATAACTACCCCTACCTCAACAGCCAGCAGGAGGAGATGCCCACCCAGAAATGGCTGATGGAGCACTGCTGGGACTACGGCTTTATCCTCCGCTATCCCAACGACAAGAGCGACATCACCGGCATCATCTACGAGCCCTGGCATTACCGCTATGTGGGTGTGGAGGTCGCGCAGGAGATTAGGGATCTGGGACTGACGCTGGAGGAATACCTGGACCAGTACTACGAACCGCTGGACGAATAAAAGACAAAAAAGATGGAGCGTTTGCTCCATCTTTTTTGTTGTCTGACAAAGCGCCTCCCCAAAACCCTGTCATCCTGAGCGCAGCGAAGGATCTCAAGCACTGGCAAATCCGACGCTTGAGATCTTTCGACTCCGCTGCGCTCCGCTCAAGATGACGCGACTTTGCATATTTCTTCAGATGGAGTGTTTGCCTCATCTTTTTATGCCTTCGGCAGGGTGAGCTCCACCTTGAAGAGGTCGCCGTCCACCGAGAGCGTGAAGACGCCGCCCTGCAGCTCGGTGAGGCTTTTGGCGATGTTCAGGCCCAGTCCGCTGCCCTCGCTGTGGCGGGAGCGGTCTCCCCGGACAAAGCGCTCCATCAGCTCCTCGGCGGAGAGGTTCAGCGGCTCGCGGGAGATGTTCTTGAAGCTGAGACGGATGCCCACAGGCTCCTCCGCCGCGTCCAGATAGAAGCGGGTGCCCGGCTGACCGTACTTGCAGGCGTTGGAAAAGAGATTGTCCAGCACCCGCCAGGTGAGCGTTCCGTCCAGGACAGCGAAAAGCTCCTGTTCCGGCAGGGTCAGCACCGGGGCAAGTCCGGCTTTTTCCAGCCTGTCGCCGTATTCGCCCAGGGCCTGGTGAAGCAGCTCGCTGACACTGTGGCGGCTTGGGTGCATTTCCATGCTGCCGGAGCTGGCCTTGGACACCTCCACCAAATCCTCCGTCAGCTTTTTGAGCCGCTGGGACTGGCGGTCCAGCACCTCCAGATACTCGGCGCGCTGCGTCTCATCTTCCGCTGTTTTCAGCAGATCGACATAGTTGATGATGCTGGTCAGCGGTGTCTTGATGTCGTGGGAGACATTGGTGATGAGCTCCGTTTTCAGCCGCTCGCTCTTGAGCTGGCTCTCCACAGCCCGCTTCATCCCCAGGGCGATGGCGTTGAGATTCTCCCCGTGCTCCTTGAAATCCCAGAGCATGTGGCGGGTGTCGGTCTGGTAGCCGAGATCTCCGGCGGCCAGGGCGCGGCCGCCCGTCTGGAGCCTGCGCAGCATGAGTGCGAGCACCATAACCGCGGGCACCAGCACCAGCTTCTCCAGAAACCAGCAAATCAGCAGCATGTCCGTGTCAGCGTGGAACAGGGCGATGCCGAAAAACTCCAGCATACAGAGTACGCCCAGTCCCAGCGCGGTTTTCCACACCAGCGGCAGGGAGCGGCAGAGGGCGGCGAGGCCCCGGAAGAAGCGGCGGAGCAGATGCAGGCAGCCCCGCAGAAAACGCATACAGAATGCCCAGAGCCGGTATAATACGGTCTGCCTCCACAGGCCGCCGACTTTTATCCGCATGGCCAGCGACGCGCACCACATGGCGCACAGCGGCACGGCGAGCAGCCCCGCGGCCGCCAGCAGGAGAAAAGCCGGTGCGTCCTGGAAGTGTCCGACCTCCATGGCAGGGATCAGCAGAATGCCAAGCAGGGTGATCCATCCCAGGGTGACCAGATCAAAGGGTACCCGGTAAAAGGGCCCGGGGACGGGTTCTGTACAGCCCGCGCGGTGCCCCGCGCCGCGCATCAGGAAAATGAAGCAGACCAGAGCCAGCACGAGACTCAGCGCCCCGTAGGCATAGACCGCGTAGCGCTGGCCCCAGAGGGCGCCCAGACCGAAAAAAATCCAAAAGTACACGTCATGCAGGGGAAAGGCCGGGTCGATCCGCACCTCGGCCAGGTATTCGCCGTCGGCGAGCGCGGTTTTCGGTTCGTAGTCGTTCCGGTAGACGGGGTACCCCACGATGCTGTATTCCGTCTCAGCGGCTTCTTCACCCGGCGCAAACTCATCGGGAGGACCCAAGGGAACCTTATCCTCCTGCCAGCTGTAGACCAGGGAGAAGGCATAGGCGGTTTCGGCCAGATCCTCGAAGCGGTAATCCTGAAACAGCTCCTTCCCATCGCTGTCGGTGATGCGCCAGGCGGCGTTGGAGCGGGCGGACAGAGTTTCCGCCAGGCGCGGCTCCCCGTCCCTCAGCCATTGGATCATGTTGTCCCCGTAGCTCACGGCCTCCTGCCGGAACTGGTCCATGGTGAGATCGTAGGGTTCGGTGGTGTAGGCCCGGACCTCCCAGCAGACGGCGGCACCGAAGATGCTGAGGGCGAGAGTGCCGACAAACAGCGTCAGCAGAAAATAGGCCAGGATCTTGGCCCAGAGCTTGTAGCACAGCGGTTCTTTCTTCATCCTTCTCTGCCTCCTTCCAGCTTATAGCCCAGACCCCAGACAACCTTCAGATACCGGGGCTGGGAGGGGTCGATCTCCAGCTTCTGCCGCAGGTGACGGATGTGGACGCTGACGGCGTTTTCCGCACCCACCGGCCGTTCGTGCCAGATCAGCTCGTAGATCTGACTCGAGGAATAAATGTGCCCCGGGTGACGGATCAGCAGGCGCAGGATGTTGTACTCCATGGGCGTGAGGGAGACAGGCTCCCCGTCCAGGGTGACGCGCTTGGCCTCATCGTCCAGACAGATGGGCCCCACGGAATAGACGTTCTGACATCCTGCGGCCGGCTGCGCGCCGAGCCGGGTGTAGCGCCGGAGATGGGACCGCACCCGGGCCAGCACCTCCGCCGGGTCGAAGGGCTTGGTGATGTAGTCGTCGGCCCCCACGTTGAGCCCCAGCACCTTGTCGCTGCTCTCGCCCTTGGCGGTGAGCATCAGAATGGGCACGTTGCTCTCCTGCCGCAGCCGGGCCGTGGCGGTGAGACCGTCCAGCTTCGGCATCATCACGTCCATGAGCACAAGATGCAGCTCGTTTTCCCGGGCAATGCGCAGGGCCTCCTCACCGTTTGCGGCGGTGAAAAGCCGATAGTCCTCCCCGGAGAGATAGATTTTCAGCGCCGAGACAATGTCCGGCTCGTCATCGCAGATCAGAATGTTATACATCAGAATCCCTCCTTTATCCGTCACTGTCAGTATACCGAAAAAAGCCTAAGAGAAACAGAGGGAACCCATTAAGATTTTTCTAAGATTGCGCAACGGCCCCGGGATGGAATCGAGCGTTTCCATCCCGGGGCCGTTGTATGCGTTTTTCATTTTGAGCCGCCGCGGGCGAAGAAATCCTCCACCGCGAGCAGGCTCGCCGCCCGATCCTCCAGAGAGTGGTTGTAGCGGCTCTTTTCAATGATGGGGCTGTGTCCGCCGTCCACGCCCTCCTTCATCTCAGCCAGCAGCCGGGAGAGAAAATAGGGGTGGTTGAACATGCGGCCATAGAAGATGATCTTGCCGGGATCGATGAGATAGATCACCGACTTGAGCGCGCTGCCGAGAGCGAGCACCGCCTGGTCCACGATCCGCGCCGCGCCCGCATCGCCCGCCATGGCGGCGTTGAGCACGTCGTCAATGTCCAGGTTCTCTCTGCCTTTTTCCAGGGCCTGCTTCCAGAGAACGGGCGTTGCCTCCTCGCTGAGAGCGGCCAGGGCGTCCTCCCGGATGGCGGTGGGGGAGGCGATGGTCTCCAGACACCCGCTCTTGCCGCAGGAGCAGAGCTTGCCGCCGCGGCGGATGACCGGAATGTGCCCGATCTCGGCACACTGCTGGGTGTGGCCGGGCCAGATCTTGCCGCCTACGGAGAGAGCCGCGCCGATGCCGTACTCACAGCGGAGGAAGAACTGGGAGTCGGAGTTTTCGTCCCGGCTGAGAAAGATCTGGGCCGAGAGCAGGGCGCGCACATTGTTGCTCATGACCACCGGCAGCCCGGTCAGCTCCTCAAAGCGCGCGCAGAGAGGGAGATTTTCCCGGTCCAGCGCGCCGAAGCTGTTGACCACGCTGCGGCCGTCTGCGGCGGTGATGCCGCGCACGGCGATGCCAAGGCCCACCATCTGCTCCCGCTTGAGACCGTTCATCGCGGCCAGCTCCAGCAGCCTTGCCGAGAGCATCTCCACGGTTTCGTCGGCCGGGGCGCGGGCTTCCAGCGGGATCTCCTCGGAGAAGATCGCGGTCCCGTCCAGCCACACGGCGGAGACGATAGCCTGGCGCAGATTGATCAGCACGCCCATGGCGCAGGCGCTGCGGCTGTTGATCTGCAGCATGATCTCGCGCCTGCCCGCGTTGCCGCTGGAGACGGCTTCGCCCTCCGCCAGCAGCCCCTCGCTGAGCATCTCACCGACGATTTTGGTGATGGCGGCGGGGGTCAGACGGAGCTGTTCGGCAAGGCGCTTGCGGGACATGCTGCCCTTCTGATGCAGAACGTGCAGGGCGGCGCTGCGGTTGTTGCGCTTGACGCCCATCATGTTGTCGCCCTCCAGGGCCATGCCGAATCCCTCCTTTGCGGGTGAGTTATGCTGCGTGCTTCGGGGTCTTTCCCTCGCGGTGGATGCGGCTGCGCAGCAGAATGACCGCCGCGCCGGAGAGCACCACCAGGATGCCGAATAGTTTTTTCACCGTCAGCTCCTCATTGAGGAAGAAGACGCCGATGAAACAGCTCAGTACCGGCATCAGCAGCAGATAGAGCTTGACAAGCCACACCTCAAAGTGCTTGAGGTTGCGGTAATAGAAAAAGTAAATGCCCGTCTGGCCGAGTCCGCCCAGAGCGATGAGCCAGCCCCAGCGCCGAAGCACGTCCCAGACGGCGGGGGTGAGCTGCCCCGTCAGCCCGGAGCCCAGACCGAAGAGCAGCAGCACCACAAAGTTGTTGTAAAAACCGATCATGTCGGCGTCCTCGTGGTACTTCTCCTGCGCGGTCTTGATGACAAAGGCGTTGGCGGTGACGCAGGCAGCGGAGAGGAGAAAGAACAGATCCGTGACATGCAGCTCCATCCCGCCGAAATCCACGCCCAGCACCAGCAGCACGCCAAAGAGCATGATGAAGGTGCCCAGCCAGTCGGAGAGGTACAGCTTCTTGTGGTAGAGAATCACGGTGACCAGGTTCACCATCAGCACGTCGGTTTTCAAAAGGGCTGTGCCGGTGGAGAGAGAGCCCCCGGCATAGCCCAGATTCGCAAACAGATCGAGAAGAAAACCGAACACACCGATCAGAACGAGGATGAACACGGCCTTGCCCTGGTGAAACAGGCGGCGGAAGCTCTTGTCCAGCAGCAGCTGCGCGGTGAGAAACACCAGCGCCGCCGTCCGCAGCAGAAAGCCCGCCAGCAGGGGGGAGCCCGTCACATCCACGAGGATCTTGCTGACGGCATAGTAGACGGACCAGGAGACCACCATACCCGCCACCATCAGCGTGTATTTGAGATCTTCTCTCATTTCAGCTTTTCAAACATCTCCCGAAGCGCGGCCTCGTCCATCTTGACGGGGTTGTTGTTCATCAGCACATGGACGGCGCAGTCGTGGCACAGCTTGTCCATGTCCACTTCGCCCAGGTCGGAGAGCCTGGTGCGCAGACCGGCAAGCTGCTTGAGAGCCGCGATGCGCTCGGCCAGCTCTGCGGTGCCGGTGAGCCCGGCCTTGCGGCAGAGGGACTCCAGCCGTTCGTCGGCGTTGATGCGCACGAAGCTGTCGAGGGTGAAGGCGCAGGCTTCGCCGTGGGGCAGGTGGTAGTCCTCGGACAGGGGATAGCTGCAGCCATGGCAGCCGGCGGTGCGGGGGTTGGAGAAGGCCAGACCCGCGAGCAGGGAAGCGTAGAGCATGTTGCCCCGGGCTTCCTTGTTGGAACCGTCGCGCCAGGCGGTCTCCAGGTTTTCCATGATGATGCGCACGGCCTCCACCGCGAAGAGATCCGCGATGGGCTGGTGGTTCACGCTCCAGAAACCCTCCAGGGCGTGGGCCAGGGCATCCAGACCGGTGTTCATGGTGGTGCGGGGCGGGACAGTCATGGTCAGGGACGGATCCACGATGGCGGCGGTGGGCATGAAGAGGGGATTGTTGATGGTGCGCTTCTCGCTGCCGCGGCTCATGACGGAGACCTGGGTGACCTCCGCGCCGGTGCCGGCGGTGGTGGGCACGGCGATGATGGTCAGCGGGTGGCCGGGGAAGGCGGCCTCGCCGGTGTAATAGGCCTCGGCGCTCTTGTCGCCGGGGGCGGCGGCAGCGGCGAACTTGGCGGTGTCCATGGAGGAACCGCCGCCGATGCCGACAATGGTGTCAGCGCCCAGGGAGCGGGCCAGACGCACCGTCTCCTCCACGCCGGCCAGCTGGGGATTCTGTTCGACCTCACCGTAGACGGCGGCGATGGCGGGCATCTTCTCCATCATGGCCTTCGCTTCGGGGGCGAAGTGGCGGCCGCAGACCAGCACGGCCTTCCTGCAGCCGAGCTCAGCCATCACGCTCTCGAGCTGCTGGAACTTGCCCTCACCGAACCAGATGCGGACCGGCTGCTTATAGAAGAAATCATTCACCATAGATCTTGTCCTCAATGGCGGAAACCTGCTTGGCAAACTTGTGCATGTTGGCAGCGCGCCAATCCTCCAGATCCTGGCACCAAGCGGTGTTCAGGAAGGTCTTGACCATCTCGACGGCCATCTCGGGGCCGACGATCCAGCCGCCCATGCAGAGGACGTTGGCATTGTTGATGGCGCGGGCCATCTTGGCCGAGTACACGCCCTCGCAGGCGACGGCGTAGACGCCCTTGTACTTGTTGGCCACGACGCTCATGCCGGCGCCGGTGCCGCAGATGAGCACGGCCTTGTCGTAGGTGCCGTTCTGCACCAGGGGGGCGACCTCAGAGGCCACCTGGTAATAGGGGTGAACCTGCTCCAGGTCCACGGTGCCCAGATCGTCAAACTCAATGCCGGCTTCGGTGAGCCAGGCGCGGATGGCTTCCTTGGCGGAGAAGCCGGACTTATCACTGCCGATGGCAATTTTCATATCAAATAACTCCTTCCTTATAGGCCCCCTTGTCTAAAGGGGGCTGTCAGCCGCAGGCTGACTGGGGGATACTCCTTCCTTATAGGCTCCCCTGCCTAAGGGGAGCTGTCCGGCGCCAGCCGGACTGAGGGGTACTCCTTCCTTATAGGCCCCCTTTGCGAAAGGGGGCTCCCGCGAAGCGGGTGGGGGATCGGCCCCTCTTTACTTCAGCGCAACGGCCTTCTTGGCGGTCTCGACGATGTTCTCCACGGTCAGACCCATGACCTCGCGCAGGTAGGGCAGCTTGCCCACTTCGCCGAAGCGGTCCTGGATGCCGACGGCGCAGACGGGGAGCTTCTCCTGGGCCAGGCACTCGCACACGGCGGAGTGCAGGCCGCCGATGACGTTGTGGTTTTCCACGGTCAGCACGGCGCCGGTCTTGCGGGCGGAGGCGAGAACGGTCTCACGGTCGATGGGCTTGATGGTGTGGACGTTAATGATCTCGGCATCGATGCCGGCGGCAGCCAGCTGGGCCTCGGCGTCCAGCACGTCCTTGGTCAGGAAGCCGGAGACGAGGACGGTCAGGTCCTTGCCTTCCTTCAGCACATCGGCCTTGAAGAGATCAAACTTGTAATCGGGAGAGAAGACGGTGGGCAGCTCCTTGCGGAACAGACGCACGTACACGGGACCCTCGTAGGCATTGAGCACGGGCATGGCGGCGCGCAGCTGCACGTCGTCCACGGGCTCAAAGATCACGACGCCGGGGATGGAGCGGACCACGCCGATATCCTCCATGCTCATGTGCGTGCCGCCGTTGAGCTCGGCCGCGATGCCGGGGTCGGTGCCGACGATCTTCACATTCTGCTTGGCGTAGGAGATGGAGATAGCGATCTGGTCGCAAATGCGGCGGGTGGCGAAGGGGGTGAAGGTCTCGATCCAGGGCTTAAAGCCGTAGCTGGAGAGACCGGCGGCGATGGAGGCCATGTTCTGCTCGGCCACGCCGCAGTCAAACATCTGCTCGGGGAAGCGCTCATACAGTTTGCGGGTGCCGCTGGCCTTGGCCAGGTCCGCGTCCAGAACGATAACGTGCTTGTCCTCTTCCATCAGCTTAGCCAGGCACTCTGCGTAAACAGCTCTCATTTCCATGATCTTATTCCTCCCCTCTGATTTCGCGGATGGCGGCCTCTGCCTGCTCCTCGGAGACGGGGCAGTTGTGGTTGCCGGCGCCCAGGTCCACGATCCACTGCACGCCGCAGCCCTTGAGCGTGTTGAGGATCACCATGGTGGGCTTGCCGGAGCCGGCGCCGAGCTTTGCGTGCTTGACGGCCTCGGAGACCTGCTCCACATCGTTGCCGTCCTCCACGTCGATGACGTTCCAGCCGAAGGCGGCCCACTTCTCAGCCAGAGGCGCGATGTCGTTGACCTTGGCGACGGTGTCGTCGATCTGCAGCTTGTTGTAATCGGTAAAGGCGATGAGGTTGTCCAGCTTCTTGGCGGCGGCGAACATGGCGGCCTCCCAGATCTGGCCCTCCTGGCTCTCACCGTCGCCCACGAGGGCGTAGATGGTGGCGCCGTCGTTGGCCAGCTTGCTGCCGAGAGCGACGCCGACCGCGCAGCTGAAGCCCTGGCCCAGGGAGCCGGTGGTCATGTCGATGCCGACGGTGCGGTTCATATCGCAGTGGGAGGGAAGGTTGGTGCCGCCCTGGTTCAGGGTGAGCAGCTCCTTCTTATCAAAGTAGCCGCGGTTGGCGAGGGTCGCGTACACAGCGGGGCCGGCGTGGCCCTTGGAGCAGACGAAGCGGTCACGGCCGGGCATCTTGGGATTGGCGGGGTCGATGTTCATTTCTTCGAAATACAGCACGGCCAGCAGTTCCGCCACGGACAGGCAGCCGCCGATGTGGCCGACGCCCAGATGGCCGATGCAGCGCAGGATATCACAGCGGATATCCTTGCAGACTTCCTTCAGATCGTAGCTCAATTTCGGTTCCTCCAAAAATATTTAATTAAAGGGTTTAACCAATTTGCAGTTTAATCTTCTGATTCCCGTTTGTCAATACGGCAGAAAGGGGATTGAAAGATTTTCTTTCCTTCTATTTCTTTTTGTTGACAGAAGCCACCGGCGGCGCTATGATGGTTCACGATGTTAAACAATTACGCTTCAAGGAGGATGTTCCCATGAGCTTTTGCCCCGTGTATATCCCGGTGGGTGTGCCCACCTTCCATCTCGAGAGCGCCCAGAATCAGTTTGACCGCTCGATCAAGCTGCTCAAGGGGATCGATGAGAACTTCGTCGTGCCCGAGAAGATGTTGCTCTCCATCGACGCTCTGCGCGCCTACATGGACGGCCTGCAGCCCGATCTGGTTGTTTTCCAGAACCTGACCTTTGCCAACGCCGCCTATATGTCTGAGGTGCTGCGCCGCTTTCACTGCCCGGTGCTGCTCTGGACCCTGCGCGAGCCCGTCATCGACGGGGGCCGTCTGCGCCTCAACTCCCTGACCGGCGCCTACTCCGCTGCCAACACCCTGAGAGCCTTTGACGACCGGCCTTTCTCCTATGTCTTCGGCGCCCCCGAGGAAGCAGAGACCATCGCCGCCTGCAGGGCGAGCGTGGAGGCTGCCCGGGTCAAGAAGACCATGAAGAGCCTGAAGATGGCCGCCGTGGGCCACACACCCCAGGGCTTCGGCTTCGGCCGCGCACTTGACAGCGAGTTGATGAACACCTTCGGCGTAGAGCTGGAGGCCATCGAGGCCCGGGAGCTCATCAACGAGGCCAAGAAGCTGGCCGACGCCGAGCTTGACGCCGCCGTCGCCGACACCGAGAAGGCCACAGCGGGTCTCGACAAGACCCCGGAACACAACGTGCGCGACCACGCTCGCCTGCTCAATGCCTACCGCAATTACGTCAGGAGCCACAATATCGGGGCGCTGGCCTCCCGCTGCTGGCCCGATTTCTTCACCGCCTTCGGCACCCCGGTCTGCACCGTGCTCTCCATGCTCAACGATGAGGGCGTGGCCGCCGCCTGCGAGGCCGACATCTACGGAGCCCTCTCCATGTGGATCGGTATGCAGCTGTCCGGCGAGCCCGTCTTCTTCGGCGACCCCGTCTCTCTCGACGAGGGGGAGAACACCGTCACCTTCTGGCACTGCGGCGCCGCCGCCTGCTCCCTGGCCCGGCACGATACCGGCGCCGTGGTGGGTGTGCACCCCAACCGCAAGATCGGCCCCGCCATGGACTTCGGCTGCGAGGCCTTCCCCGAGGCGACCGTTTTCCGCATCGGCCGCGAGCCCGACGGCACCTTCCGCTTCTTCCTCGCCGAGGGCGAGGCGCTGGACAAGCCCAAGCAGTTCATCGGCACCTCCATCGTCGTCAAGACCGACTCCAACAGCCGCGAGGTCGTGGAGCAGAGTGTGTTGGACGGCTTTGAGCCCCACTTTGTGGTCATCAAGGGCCGCCACGCCAGAACCTTGGAGACCCTGGCCCAGATGTTCGGCTTCGAGGTCTACAAGTACTAAGTCCCCATGAAAGAGTCCAGGCTCCACCAAGTCCTGACGGCGATCATCGACATCCTCTGGCTGGGGCTGCTGTGGCTGCTGTGCTCCCTGCCGCTTGTCACCCTGGGCGCTGCCAGCACCGCGCTCTACTACAGCATGATCCTGCTCTACTGCGCCATCGGCATCCCCATGTCCACCTTCCTCATCCGCGGGCTGATGGACTCCATCCCCATGGAGCTGGAGGAGGCGGCGTATATCGACGGCTGTGGCTTCTTCGGGCGCTTCTTCCACATCATCCTGCCCCTGAGCCGTACCGGCATCGTGACCGCCGCGACCTTTGAGTTCCTCACCTGCTGGAACGAGTTCGTGTTTGCCAACCTGATTGTGTCCTCGGAAAAGCTGCGCACTATCCAGGTGGGCATCCGCTACTTCACCAACCAGTTCTCTACGGACTATGTGTCCATGTACGCGGCCATCGTCATCTCCATTGTGCCCTCCATTATAGGCTATGTCCTGTTCCAGGAGCAGATCATCGCCGGCATGACCAGCGGTGCTGTCAAGGGATAAACGGATCTGAAAAGCAAGAGCCCTGCCAAACGGCAGGGCTCTCTTTTGTTGACTTTCCAGGTGCAAAAACGTATAATAAAAACAGCAGAAATCGCGGTTATTCTTTCAGAGGAGGAGCGCTGTATGAAAATCGAGTGCCTGCCCGTGGGCTGGCTGAAGGCCAACTGCTATGTGGTCTGGGATGAGGAGACAAAGAAGGCCGCCGTCATCGATCCCGGCGGAAACCCGGAGATCATTCTGGGGTATCTGGAGGAAAACGGTCTGACGTGTGAGGCCATTCTGCTGACCCACGCCCACGATGACCACACCAAAGGCGTCTACGGCGTCATGGAGCCCACGGGGGCGAGGGTCTATATGAACCGGGGAGACGTAGGTCTCACCGTGCGGCGCACCGGCCTCTGCTTCCAGGAGCCGGCGGACACCATTTTCATCGGCGAGGGCGATGTGATCGAAGTCGGCAATCTCCGCTTCCACGTGATCGAGACCCCGGGCCATACCCCAGGCGGCCTCTGCTTTACCTGCGCAGACGCGCTCTTTTCCGGCGACACACTCTTTAAGGGCTCCACCGGGCGGGCAGATCTCGGCGGCAACTTTGACACGGAGCTGCGCTCCCTCAAGAAGCTCGGCAATCTCAAGGGCGACTTCAATGTTTTTCCTGGACACGCCGGGGCGACCACTCTGCAGTTCGAGCGGGACACCAACCCCTATCTGCAGCGGGGCATGGCGCTGCCGGATGAAGGGACATAAAACAATAAACATAATCAATATTACATAAAAAAGTTAACATAAAATAAAAACACGCACCCGACAGGGTGCGTATTTTTCGTTGTAATCGGGGACCGGGTTACTCCTCCGCCAGCTCCCGGACGGCCTGGATGGCGGCATCGATGTCCGCTTCGGTGTTGTACCAGGCGATGCTGAAGCGGACGGCGCCCTGCTCGGTGGTACCCAGGGACTCGTGCATCAGCGGGGCGCAGTGGGCGCCGGGGCGGGTGGCAATCTCATAGGTCTGGGACAGCTCGTCGGAGACGATGGCCGAATCGTAATCCCGGATGTTCAGCGCCAGAATGGCGGCCTTCTCCGCGCCGGTGAAGTCGCCGTAGATCTTTACGCCCTCAATGCCGCGCACACCCTTGTAGAAGCGGCGCAGCAGCTTGTCCTCATGGGCCTCGATGTTCTCCCGCCCGGTCTCCCTGATAAAGTCCAGCGCGGCGGAGAGCCCGGCGATACCGTGAGAGTTGAGCGTGCCGGCCTCCAAACGGGTGGGGTATTCGGCCGGGTGCGTCTTGAGATAGGACTGCACGCCGGAGCCGCCCACCTTCCAGAAGTCAATTTCCACGCCCTCGCGGACGCAGAGACCGCCGGTGCCCTGAGGGCCCATCAGCCCCTTGTGGCCGGTGAAGCACAGCACGTCGATGCCCATGCGCTTCATGTCAATCTCATGTACGCCCGCTGTCTGGGACGCATCCACGATGAACAGCAGGCCATGGGCCTTCGCGATGGCGCCCACCCGATCCAGATCCACCATGTTGCCGGTGAGGTTGGAGGCGTGGGTGCAGACGATGGCGCGGGTCTCGGGGCGGATCAGGCTCTCAAACTGCTCGTAGATCGGGCGGCCCAGCGCGTCTGTCTGAACGAAGCTCAGCGAGCCGCCGTTTTCGTTCTGGTGCCTGTAGAGGGGACGGAGCACACTGTTGTGCTCCATCATGGTGGTGACCACATGGTCACCCCTGTGCAGCAGACCGTGGATGGCGATGTTCAGCGCTTCGGTGGAGTTCATGGTGAAAACCACGTGGTCGGGCCGCGGGCAGTGGAAAAGCTCTGCCAGCTTGACCCTGGTGTTGTAGACGATGCGTGAGGCGGTCAGCGCCTCGGCATGGGCGCCGCGGGAGGCGTTGCCCATGGTGTTCATGGCGGTAACAACGGCCTCGGCGACCTGCGGGGGTTTGCGCATGGTAGTGGCGGCGTTGTCCAGATAAATCATGACTTACAACCTCTCCAAAAATGCTTCCAATCTCGTGGAGAGCTGGCCCAGATCGCTCTGGGAGTAGTCGGTCTCCACGGAAATGTAGGGGACGCCGCGGGCAAGCACATGCTCGCGCACCTCGTGGGCCTCCACCAGATAGGGGGTGCAGAACTGCAGATCCACCTCCACCACGCCGTCGATCTGAAATTCGTCGATCAGGCGGTCCAGCAGCTCAAAGCGCTTGCTGTTCGGCGTCATGACGGCGCAGCCGATCTGCAGATAGCGCGCGGCAATGGCCTCGACGATGTCGGGGGCTTCCGCGTCCACCATCTGGAAGGCGGCCTTGATGCCGCTGCAGTTTTCAAAGCAGACCACCACGCCGCTGCCGCTGTCCTCAATGACCTTGACGGTCTTGTTGATCACGCCGCCGATGGGGCAGCCGGTGATCAGGATGCGCTTGGCATCGGGGGAGACGGGACGCTCGCCCCGGCCATAGGCGGAGGTGACGCCCTCGGCCAGGGTGTCGAGCTTTGCGATCCGGTCTTCATGGCGGAAGACAAAGCCCGCGCCGTCGAGAACGCGCACAAGCTGTTCGCCCTGCATGGGAGGCGGCGTGAGCTTCATCAGCTCCATCAGGCGCATGCGCTTCTGGCGCTCTTCATTTCGCTGCCGGGCGGCCTCGCGCAGTTGCTCGTCGGTGATGGTGATGCTGAAATTCTCCTCCAGATAGGCGATAAAGCGCCTGAGCTCCTTCGTCCAGATGGACAGGGCCTCCGGATCGTCCCCCTGGGGGAGGTGGAGAATGTAGGTCTTTTTCAGCTTGCCCAGCAGCTCGTACATCTTCTTCTTGCCGTCGCAGGTGGTCTCGCCCACGATCAGATCGGCAAAATAAGTGTAAGGGCACTTCTGGCTGACGGCAAAGCCGTAGCTGGACTTGATGAGGGGGCAGAGGTTTTTGGGCAGATGCGCCTCGGCGGCGGGGATGACCTCGTCGCTCATGCCGCAGAGGGACACCGGCAGGAAGCCAGCCGCGTCCAGAATCTCATAGGGGGTGAAGGTGCAGAACACGCCGGCCACCCGGCCGCCCTGCTCCTTGACGTCCTTGACGGCGAGAAAGCCCTTCTGGCGAGCTTCGCCGAATTCGGAAAACTGTTCGGGTAAATCAAACATTTGGATTGCTCCCTTACTTCATGCTCCGGGCAGTGAGAGCTGCGCCCACGGCGCCGGCATAGCGGGCGTCGGGCCCGGAGATGACGGGCTTGCCCAACTGTTTGGACAGGCAGTCGATCAGGTAGTCAAACTCGCACAGGCCGCCGGTGAGACAGACAGTGGCGGCGTCCGTGTGGATGCGGCTGGCCTGAGAGACCACCTTTTTGACAATGGAGTCCACCACTGCGTAGGCGATGTTCTCCCGCTTTTCACCCCGGCCGATGAGACTGATGACCTCCGACTCGGCAAAGACGGTACACATGGAGCTGATGGAGGTATTGCCGCCGGAGGCGGCCAGACGGCACAGCTCCTCGGGCCGGAGCGAGAGGGTGTTGGTCATGATCTCCAGGAAGCGGCCAGTGCCGGCGGAGCACTTGTCGTTCATGACAAAGTCCTTGACGGCGCCGTCCTCCACGGCGATCAACTTGGTGTCCTGCCCGCCGATGTCGATGATCAGCAGATCCTCCTTGCCGAAGATGTGGCAGGCGCCTTTGGCGTGGCAGGTGATCTCGGTGACGCATTTGTCCGCGTAGGGGACGGAGATGCGCCCGTAGCCCGTAGCGACGCAGCGGCTCTCGTCCAGAGGGTAGCCCTCGGACGCCAGGGTGTCGCGGATTTCCTCCGCGGTGTCCACGCTGCTCCAGCCCGTGGGCTGGAGAGAGCGGCGCAAAATGCTTCCATCCTCACCCATGACAATGGTTTTGGCGCAGGTGGAGCCGATGTCGATTCCGATTCCGTACTTCAACTGTGTTTCTCTCCCATGTCAGTTACAGATTCACGGTGTATACGCCCTGGTAGGTCAGCCCGGCCCCATCCAGGGCGGCGACCAGCGTCTCCCTGTCCTCGGGGGCGGCCTTCCAGGCCAGCCCGCAGCCGGCCGTGATCTCCCGGGGGACGGGGATGATCCGCCCCGGGAGACCGGCAGCCTTGCAGGCGTCCTCCACCGCCAGCGCCTCGGTGACGTTGGCAAAGGAGATGACGAGCGCAGGGGCCTTGACGCGCATCAGGGCTTGATGATCAGGTCGGCCTTGCTGCACTTGTCGACGATGTCATACATGTTGGAGACCTCGCCGACGGCCAGCTTATCGCCCAGACCGTAGAAGTTCAGGCAGGTGCCGCAGGTGAAGACCTTCACGCCGGCGGCGGCCAGGTTCTTCACATCCTCCAGCACGGGGGACCCCTCCACGGAGAGCTTCGCGCCGCCGTTGTAGAAAATCACGGTGGTGGGCAGCTCGTCCTGCTGGGTCAGGGCGTAGAAGAAGGACTTGATGAGAATGCCGCCCAGTTCTTCGCTGCCTTCGCCCATCTTGTCGGAGGAGACCACCACGACGGTGTTCTTCTTCGCAGCGCTGACAGAGCAGAAGGACTCGGCAGGCGCGGAACCCTCGGCAGCGCCCTTCTTGGCGTTGAAGCAGACGCGGTACTGGCCTTCGCCCAGCTTCTCGCTCTGCACGGCAAAGCCCAGGGACTGGGCAAAACGGCCCACGTTCTGAACGGAAGTCTCGTTGTCGACCAGCACCTCAACGGTGTCGTCGGCGGTCAGGGACTCAACGGCCTTCTTGGTTTTTACGACGGGGACAGGGCACTTGTCGCCCATGGCATTGACAGTAAGCATAGGAGCCTCCTTGAAATAATAATGTTTGTGGTATGCGGCAGCATGCAGCCCGACTGCCGTATATGCATCGCGATTAAATTATAAGATTGAAAACCGCCGCTGTCAACCAGAGAATTGAGCCCCAAAAAGTGAGAGAGGGACGGCTTTTCGTGCTCTTTTTCACTTGCAAGAAAATCCATTTTGTGTTATTCTTTTCTCAACAAAATCGGGGCATTTCGCGTTGCGCCAAAGGAGACAAGTCACATGGGCAGACCCAAGTATTCAACACAGGAGCGAGACCAGATTCTCGTCACATTCATTCGCGCGGCAAGAGAGATCATCCAGGACGAGGGCATTGAGAAAGTCTCCATCCGCAAGGTTGCGAATATCACGGGGCTCAACAGCGCCACCATGTATCTGTATTTCCCCAATGCCGACGCGCTCATTACCATGGCCTGCATGAGCTATCTGGAAAAATACTGCCGGACCCTGGCGGCGGATATGCCGCTGATGCAGAGCAAGCGGGACGCCTTTGTCCACTCCTGGGAGATTTTCAGCAAATACGCTTTTGCCGATCCCCAGATTTTTCGGCATCTGTTTTACACCGAGCACAGCTTCGACATGGGAGAGCTGATCGACACCTATTATCGGCTGTTTCCCCACCAGCTGGACGATATTTCAGATACAATGGTCGATATGCTCCACGCGGGCAATATCGATGCGAGAAGTATGCATATCCTTTCCCCACTGGCGGAGGAGCTGGGCTTTTCGCGGGAGCGCACCGAAATGGTCAATGAGCTGGTGGTGTGCTACTTCCGCCTGCTGTTGGAGGAGCGGTGCCAGAACGCCGACAGCATGGTGCTTTCCGAACAGCTGACGGCCAAGCTCATGCGTGTACTCCGCTTCCTGCTGGACGATCCCGCCTGAAAAGGGCGTGTGAGCATTTTCTCAACCTGAATGGAAAACTTTTTGTTTGCCCTGCCTGAAAAGGCAGGGCTTTTTTTGTGGGGTTTGTTGCGTTGACAATGCCCATAATCGCGATTAAAATTAATTTGTATGGAGTGCTTTACGGCGGAGGCTGAACGCCGTTTCACCATGCAGCCGAGAGCCGGAAGCAGAGTGGCTGCCTCTGCCCCGGGGATCGCAATTAATAAAAATAAGGAGAATTGCTCATGTCTGATTACGTCAAAATGTGGGAAGAGCTGGGCATGGACCTGGCCAATCACGATCTGCTCTGTCAGGTGCTGCCGACCGCTGTGGGTGATGTGTTCCTCTCCCAGGAGAATCGCCCCAAGGCCATGGATTTCTGGGATCTGGTCATCTCCGAGGTGCATGGCATTCGTCCCGCTGAGCTGATCGCCGCCCAGAAGGAAGGCCGCAAGGTCTTCGGCACTTTCTGCGTGTACGTCCCCGATGAGGTTGTCGTGGCTGCCAATGGCATCGTGACCGGTCTCTGCGGCGGCTCCCAGTTCTGGGTCCCCGACGGCGAGAAGGTTCTGCCCAAGAGCATGTGCCCCCTGGTGAAAGCCAGTGTCGGCGCTCGCCTCGGCCGGACATGTCCCTTCTTCCGCATTGCCGATATGTATGTGGGCGAGACCACCTGCGACGGCAAAAAGAAGGCCTACGAAATCCTGGGCGAGGACGTGCCCATGTACATCATGGACGTGCCCCAGATGAAGCGCGAGTGCGACATCCTCAGATGGAAGGAAGAGATCAAGGCCTTTGCCGCCAAGGTGGAGGAGTTCACCGGCAACAAGATCACCGAGGAAAAGCTGGCCGAGTCCATCCGCATCCACAACGAGAAACGCAAGGCCATGCAGAGAGTCTATGACTGCCGCAAGTCCGAGTGCCTGCCCATCTCCGGCCGCGACGTGCTGCTGATGACTCAGATTTCCTTCTTCGACGATCCTGTCCGCTGCGCCCAGATGTGCAACCGTCTGGCCGACGAGCTCGAGCAGCGTATCCAGGACGGCGTCTCTGTGGTTCCCCAGGGCACCAAGCGCATCCTGGTCACCGGCACCCCGCTGGCCGTTCCCAACTGGAAGCTGCACAACATCATCGAGACGAGCGGTGCCGCCGTTGTCTGCGAGGAGATGTGTACCGGCACCCGCTATTTCGAGAACCTGGTGGACGAGTCGAAGACCACGCTGGACGACATGTACATGGCTTTGTCCGAGCGCTACATGAAGACCAACTGCGCGTGCTTTACGCCCAACACCGGCCGTATCGACGACATCCTTCGCCTGGTCAAGGAGTACAAGGTCGACGGCGTCATCGACTGCAATCTCAAGTTCTGCTGCCTTTACGACACCGAGAAGTACTCTGTCACCCGCGCCCTCAAGGAGGCCGGTGTGCCCGTGCTGAGCCTGGAGACCGATTACGCCGACACCGACGCCGAGCAGCTGCGCACCCGCATCGGCGCCTTTGTCGAGATGCTCAATGGCTGATAAAGTACGCTGGTACGTCCTGTTTCAAAACTATGAGCAGGGCCTGGCGCTGCACGACCTGCTGGATCGAAACGAAATCAAAAACCGCATTGCGCCCGCGCCCCGGGCCATCCAGGGCAAGCTGACCTGCGGGATCTCCCTTCTGATCGAGCCGGAGGATATCGACGCGGCCAGGGCCTGTATTGAGGAGAACAAGGCGCCCCACTATGCCATTGCGCCTCTGGCGGGACAGATCCAGTCCCACCGGGACAAGTACTGTTAAACACATAGAGCCCGCACCTTTTGGTGCGGGCTCTTTGTGTAGACAAACCTCAAATAGCGCGTCATTCCGAGCCAGTGAGCACACTGGCGTGGGAATCCGTTCTCCGGTGAAACGTCAGAAATCATGCGGCTTTCGGGGAATACGGATTGCACCCGCAGGGCGTACACCACACCAGTGACATCGGTCACTGGCTCGCAATGACGAAAAACGGACTTCGTCTATAGTCTGAGCCCGCACCGAAAGGTGCGGGCTCAACTCTTTTGGGTTGGTCTCAGGACAGGCCGTGGAAGCGGAAGTAATCCACGATCAGGGCGATGCCTGCCGCGGCCACGCTGCGCCCGTCGGGCATCAGGTAGGCGTCGGAGAGATAGCCGTTGTCGTCGTTGAGGAAGGAGGCCAGATCCGCGTACCAGGCGCCGGTGTTGATGCAGACCTGGCGGATCCAGTCGTTGGCTTGGGCGATCAAATCGGGGGTCAGTCCGTCGCCGCCCTGGTAGTTGGAGCTGACGGAGGCGATGGAGCAGACAATGACCTCGGTGTTGGGGCTGGAGTCCCGGATGGAGTTGATCAGAAGCGTGTAGCCCTCGATGAAGTCCAGCTCCCCGGTATTGGCCAGGTTGTCGCCGCCAAGGTAGATCACCACCGTCTTGGGTTTTGAAATCATGGCGGCGTTGGCCGGGGTGATGAGTGAACCGTCTACAAAGATGATGGGGGTGTCCGCTGCGTCAAAAGCGGTCAGACCTGTGCCGCCGTCGGTCCAGATGGTGGAGGCGGCGCCGTCGGCGTAGTTTTCGCAGTAGGTGCGCAGCCCGATGACCGTGCGGTCGACCAGGAAGGTCATGTTGAAGACGGCCTCCAGCGAGGACTTCTGCGAGGCGGGCAGCTCACGGAGGGTAGCAGCGGGGAGCTCCGCGTCCGCATCCACGCCGGATGCGGATTTCTTCTCCCGGTGCAGCGGTTCGCCCAGGGTCATGGTGCCGCTGTCCCGTTCCCCTTTGTAGCTCCTGGACATGGCGAACACCATCCCCACCAGCAGCGCCAGCAGCGCCGCAAGAATGGCGATGGCCCAGATGATGTTTTTGAAGCCGGACAATCCGTTTTTCATGGCAGCCTCCCCACATGCAGGATATGGGCGGCCTTTTGGCCGCCCATATAAGTTGCTTCTCTGTTTGGTTTACTCCTGCTCGGCCAGAGCCTTGGCCTCTTCGATGACCTTCTGCTGCACGTTGCCGGGAGCTTCCTCGTAGCGGACAAACTTGCAGGTGAAGGAGCCGGCGCCCTGGGTCATGGAGCGCAGGTCGATGGTGTAGGAGCTCATCTCAGCCATGGGAACCTCGGCCTCGATGGTGGTCATGCCGTCCTCGGCGGGCATGGAGCCCATCATGGTGCCGCGGCGCTTGGAGTTGATGTCGCCGATGATGGCGCCCTGGAACTCATCGGGAATGGTGACGAACAGCTGGCCGATGGGCTCAAGGATGGTGGGCTTGGCCTTGGGGATGCCGTCCTGGTAGGCCAGACGGGCGGCAGTCTGGAAGGCCATATCGTTGGAGTCGACGGGGTGGTAGGAGCCGTCGTACAGGGTGGCCTTCAGGCCGACCAGCGGGTAGCCGGCGAGGACGCCCTTCTGCACGGCGTTGCGCAGGCCCTTCTCGACGGAGGGGAAGAAATTCTTGGGCACGGAGCCGCCGAAGACTTCCTCGGCAAAGATCATATCGTCCTGCTCGTCCTGGGGCTCGAAGCGGATCCACACGTCACCGAACTGGCCGGAACCGCCGGACTGTTTCTTGTGACGGCCGTGGGCTTCGACGCGGCCCTTGATCTTCTCGCGGTAGGCAACGCGGGCGGGCTTGAGCTCGGTGTCCACGTTGTAGAGGTTCTTCAGCTTGGAGCAGAGCACGCCGATCTGGATGTCGCCGGCGCCGGAGATGACCATCTGGTGGGTCTCGGCGTTGTTGACCAGCGTGAAGGAGATGTCTTCCTCGCCCAGCTTGTTGAGACCGCCGGCAACCTTGTCGTCCTGGCCCTTGGTCTTGGGGGCGATGCACATGGAGTAGCAGGGCTCGGGGATCTCGATGGCGGGCAGCTCCACGTCGTCCTTGGAATCGGTGACGGTGTCGCCGGTCTTCCAGTCCATCTTGCCGATGGCCACGATGTCGCCGCAGCAGGCCTCGGTGACCTCCGTGCTCTTCTTGCCGCACATGGTGTACAGTCGGCCCAGCTTGTCGGTGGAGGAGGCGCGGACGTTGCGCAGGGACATACCGCCGGCGATCTTGCCGGAGAGCACCTTTACAAAGCTGTACTTGCCGAACTTGTCGGACACGGTCTTGAACACGAAGCCCAGGACGCCGTCGTTCTTCTCGGCGGGGGCGGGGCAGTAGTCGGCGATGCCCTGCAGCATGGCGACGGTGCCCACGTTGGTCATGGCGTCGGAGGCGAACACGGGGACGACGGCGCGCTCGGCCACGCCCACCTTCAGGCCTTCGATGATGTCGGCCTCGCTCAGCTCCATCTCCTCAAAGAACTTCTCCATGAGTTCCTCGGTGGCGCCGGCGGCGGCTTCCATCAGCTCGGCGCGCAGATCCTCGGCATGGCCGGCGTCTGCGGCGGGGACGGAGGTCTTCTCAACCTTGGCGCCCTTGGTGATGTAGGCCACGTTGTGTACCAGATCGATGACGCCGTTGCCGTCGGAGGTGGGGATGGTGACGGGGCAGACGATGGAGCCGTACTTGCCCTTCAGGGTCTCGAGAGCCTTGAAGTAGTCGCCGTGCTCCTCATTGCACTTGGAGATGCAGAACATGACGGGGAGCTTTGCGCTCTTGAGGTAGTTCCAGCTGCGCTGGCCGCCGACGGGCAGAGAGTCCGCGGTGTCCTTGGCGGAGGTGACGATGACGCCGCACTCGACCGCGCGCAGGGCGCAGAGAACGTCGCCCACAAAGTCAAAGTAACCGGGGCAGTCGAGCACGTTGATCTTCATGCCGCCGAAGCTGATGGGGGCGATGGAGGTGGCAATGGTGATCTGACGGCTGGTCTCCTCGGGGTCGTAGTCACAGACGGTGGTGCCATCGGCGACCTTGCCCATGCGGTCGATGGCGCCGGTGCAGAAGAGCATGCTCTCGGCAAGACTGGTCTTACCGTTGTTGCCGTGGCCGATGAGGCAGATGTTGCGAATGTTTTTCGTTTCCATGTGTTGCTTCCTCTCTGTTGAAAAGTATATGCAAAGATGCCATGTATTTTTTCAGCAATCAACTTATTATACACTACAAAAAACCGCTTGGCAAGGCCAATTTGCAGAGAAAAAGATAGATGTAGGGTTTACAATGATGTGTGACAGAAGGTAAAAAAGAATAGCGAATAGAGAGTACCTGTGTTAGGGTTGAGTTGCTCAGACAAAACCGAAAGGCA
>ONPY01000049.1 GCA_900319835.1 uncultured Eubacteriales bacterium
AATAAACATCATACTCTGTCAGCCCCAGGGCGAAGAACAGCAGCGCAATTGCCGCCGGTCTCAGCCAGTTTCGGCGCAGCAGAGCCAGGATGGCCCCCAGCACAGCGGCAAGCACCGCCGGCAGGATCAGCCACCCTGTCGGGAATACATAGTTTGCCAGAAAGATTGCCGCAGAAAAGGCCAGTTCCGCTGTTGCAAGCTTTCGCATATCGCCCTCACAGAAACAGAGCCGGTATCGGGATACCGGCTCTGTTCTTTTCTCAGATCATTTTGTCGCTGAATTTCATCCCGCCGAGGATGTGGAAATGCAGATGCATGACGGTCTGACCGCCGTCCTCGCCGCAGTTGTTGATCACGCGGTAGCCGTTGTCCAGTCCCTCGGCCTTTGCGATCTTGGCAATGGCCTCAAAGCACTTGGCCACATAGACGGAGTTTGTCTCGTCGATTGCTTTCGCGCAGCAGATGTGCTGCTTGGGCACCACAAGGATATGCACCGGCGCCTGGGGATTGATGTCCCGGAAGGCAAACACATACTCATCCTCGTACACCTTGGTGCTGGGGATATCCCCGGCAATGATTTTGCAAAACAGGCAGTCGTCCATTTTAACCCTCCTCAGACTTTTTCACTGACAATTTTTTCAACCGCCGCCAGCGCGTCGTTGAGCTTGGACACGTCGTTGCCGCCGCCCATGGCGGAATCGGGCTTGCCGCCGCCCTTGCCGCCGGCGATGGCGGTGATGCTGCGGATGATGTCTCCGGCCTTGACGCCGCGGGCAACTGCGTCCTTGCCGCAGACGCACTGGAAGGTGATCTTCTCACCGTTGACGCTGGCGACCACCGCGACCACAGAGCTGTTCTTGTCGCGCAGGACATCGCCCAGCTTGCGCAGGGTGTTGGCATCGCAGTTTTCCTTGGAGCAGGTCACGACCGCAAGGCCGCCGACGTCCTTGGCGTTTTTCAACAGCTCGTCGGCGCCGCCGGCGGACTCCTTGGCCTTGTACTGCTCGATCAGACGCTTGGCCTCGCGCAGCTCATTGGCCTGCTGCTCGATCTTTGCGGGCAGATCGGCGGGGTTGGTTTTCAACATCGCGGCGAGCATTGCCAGCTCTTCCAGATCCTTGTCCAGGATGGACATGGTCTCAAGGCCGGTGCTGGCCTCGATGCGGCGCACGCCGGAGGCAACGGAGCCCTCGGAGATGATATGAAAGGCGCCCGCTTTGGCGGTGTTGTCCAGGTGTGTGCCGCCGCAGAGCTCAATGCTCCAGTCGCCCATGTTGACCACACGCACCACGTCGCCGTACTTTTCACCGAACAGCGCGGTGGCGCCGCTCTTTCTGGCCTCGTCGATGGGCATTTCCTTCACGGCGATCTCGTAGCCTCTGAGAATGGCCTCGTTGACGCGGCGCTCCACGTCCTTGAGCTGCTCGGATGTGACAGCGGAGAAATGGGTGAAGTCAAAGCGGAGGAAGTCCGGCTCCACCAGAGAACCGGCCTGGTGTACATGATCGCCCAGCACCTCGCGCAGGGCCTTGTGCAGCAGATGGGTAGCGCTGTGCGCTCTGCCGATGGCGGCCCGGCGGGTCGGGCAGTAGCTTGCGGTCACGGTATCGCCCACAGCAAAGGCGCCGGATTTGACGACACCGTAGTGCATCACCTTGCCGCCCTTGTTTTTCTGGACATTGTTGACCTCAAAAACGCTGTCACCGGAGACGATCTCGCCGTGGTCGGCCACCTGGCCGCCCATCTCGGCGTAGAGCACTGTCTGGTCCAGGACAATGATGCCCTCGGCTCCGGCGCCCAGCTCCTGCTGCAGCTCATCTTCGGAGACCAGAGCCAGCACCTTTGCCTCCGTCTCGGTCTGATCGTAGCCCACAAAGCGGGTATCGGGGATATCCTTGCCAAACTCGATACCGGCCCAGCCCAGATCACCCAGGGCCTCGCGGGCCTTTCTGGCGCGGACGCGCTGCTCCTCCATCAGAGCTTTGAAGCCGTCCTCGTCCACGCTCATCCCCTCGTCCTGACACATCTCGATGGTCAGATCAATGGGGAAGCCGTAGGTGTCATAGAGCTTGAAGGCATCGGCCCCGGAGAAGACGGTCTCCCCTTTGGCCTTGTGCTCCTCCAGCAGCTCGCCGAAGATCTTCATGCCGGCGTCGATGGTGCGGGCAAAGTTCTCCTCCTCGGTCTTGACCACGCGGGTGATGTAGTCCTGCTTCTCTCTGAGTTCAGGATACTGGCACTCGTTTTCGTGGATGACCGTGTCGATGACCCTGTACAGGAAGGGCTCGTTCACGCCCAGGAGCTTGCCGTGGCGCGCAGCGCGGCGGAGCAGGCGGCGCAGCACATAGCCGCGGCCTTCGTTGGAGGGCAGGATGCCGTCGCAGATCATAAAGGTAGCGCTGCGGATATGGTCGGTGATGACGCGCAGGGACACGTCCATCTTGTGGCTCTTGCCGTAGTAGGCACCCGTCAGCTCACTGACCTTGTGGGTGATGTTCATGACGGTGTCCACATCGAAGAGGGAGTCGACATCCTGGCACACCACAGCCAGGCGCTCCAGGCCCATGCCGGTGTCGATGTTCTTCTGCTTGAGCTCGGTGTAGTTGTTGTTGCCGTCGTTGTCAAACTGGGAGAAGACGTTGTTCCAAACCTCCATGTAGCGGTCGCAGTCGCAGCCGACGGTGCAGCCGGGCTTGCCGCAGCCGTACTTCTCACCGCGGTCGTAGTAGATCTCCGAGCAGGGACCGCAGGGGCCGGCGCCGTGCTCCCAGAAGTTGTCCTCCTTGCCGAAGCGGAAGATGCGCTCCTTTGGGATGCCGACCTCTTTGTTCCAGATGTCGAAGGCCTCGTCGTCATCCACATAGACAGAGGGGTAGAGGCGGTTCGGGTCCAGGCCCACCCACTCGGGGGAGGTCAGAAACTCCCAGCTCCAGTGGATCGCCTCTCTCTTGAAGTAATCCCCGAAGGAGAAGTTGCCCAGCATCTCAAAGTAGGTGCCGTGGCGGGCGGTCTTGCCGATGTTCTCAATGTCACCGGTGCGGATGCATTTCTGGCAGGTGCAGACGCGGTGGCAGGGCGGCTCCTGCTCGCCCTTGAAGTAGGGCTTCATGGGCGCCATACCGGAGTTGATGATCAACAGGCTTGCATCGTTCTGCGGGATCAGCGAGAAGCTGGGCAGACGCAGATGCCCCTTGGTTTCAAAGAAGCTCAGGAACATTTCTCTGAGTTGGTTTACGCCGTATTTTTCCATTCTGTTTTTGTCCTCCATTCATTTTCCGTGCGTTGGGCACGAAACAAAAAACACCTCCGCCCCGGTCCAGGGGCGAAGGTGCAGTTCGCGGTACCACCCTGATTGCCGCAGTGCAGCATCTCAAGCGCCCTTAACGCGGGCAGACGTTCCGGTCATCCCGGAAAGACTCGGGAGTGGCTGTCGGGTTTGGATATGGGATCTCGCAGCAACCGATCCCTCTCTGGTATATCCTGTGCCGACTCTTTCCGTCAAGGTCTTTTCACATATGGACTGATTTTATCACAAGTCCCCGATTTGTCAAGAACTCATCTGCGTTTCCTGACAATGGAGAGCCGCGGCGCGGCCATCGGCAGGCGCATGTGTACTTCCATCATGGCGTGCCTTGCATCCTCGATCTCCTCGCCGTATGTATTGAAGAGGCGCTCAGCCGTGAACGAGACCGGCTCGCTCTCCGGCGTCAACAGCTCCAGTGTGTCGCCGCGGCTGAACTTGTTGCGCTGGGTCAGGACGGCGTTGCCCTCCTCATCGCAGCGCTCCACCACAGCCATCACGTCCGCGCCGCTGAAGTAGTTGGGGCCCTCTGTCACCTGACCGGGCTTACCGAGATAAAAACCCGTGCAGTAGGGCCGGTGGCTGACCATGTCGGTCTCCCGGATCCAGACCTCCGGCACCTCGTCCCGCACGGCAATTGCGTCGACAGCGTGGCGGTAGGCATTGGTGACCGCGGCGGTATAATAGGCGGACTTGGTGCGCCCCTCGATCTTAAAGCTGGAGACGCCCGCGTCGGCCAGATCCTGCAGGTGCTCGATCATATTGAGATCCTGGGAGTTCATGATGAAGGTGCCGTTATCCTCGCTGATCTCAAAGTACTGCCCGGGGCGCTTTTCTTCCATGAGCGCGTACTTCCAGCGGCAGGGCTGAGCGCACTCGCCCCGGTTGGCGTCACGGCCCGTGAGGTAGTTTGACAGCAGGCAGCGCCCCGAGAAGGAGACGCACATGGCCCCGTGGACAAACGCTTCCAGCCGCAGCTCTGCCGGGGTGTTGGCGCGGATCTTCCGGATTTCCTCCAGCGAAAGCTCCCGTGCAAGAACCACCGTGTCGGCGCCCATGGCGTGCAGGACATTGGCCGTGGCGCTGTTGACAACGCCGAGCTGCGTGCTGACGTGCAGCGCGACCTGTGGAGCAAAGCGCTTGGCCAGGGCGATCACCCCCAGGTCGCAGACAATGAGCGCGTCCACCTTCGCTTCCTGTAAGAACTCAAGGTACGCAGGCAGGCGGTTCAGCTCTTCCTCTCTGGGCAGGGTGTTGACGGTCACATAGACCTTCTTCCCCAGCCGATGGGCCAGGGAGACCGCGCGCCGCAGGGATTCATCGTCAAAGTTTGCGGCGGCAGCGCGCATCCCGAACGCTCTCCCCGCAAGATATACGGCGTCCGCGCCGTAGCAGAGCGCCATCTCAAGGCGCTCAAAGTCCCCCGCAGGCGAGAGCAGCTCAAAGTCATTGCGAATAATCCTGAGTAGCGACAAAGTTATCAAACTCCGTTCCGTTTCTGAAGAATCGATGTTGTCCGCTTTCGGTATCCAGGGCGTAATAGTAAAAGTCCGTGGCCGCCGGGAAAAGCGCGGCGTTGATGGAGGCCAGGCCCGGATTGCAGATCGGCGTGGGCGGAAGGCCCATCCGGATACGCGTGTTGTACGGGTCGTCCTTTTCCAGCATGGCCGCCGTCGGCGCACCCTCGTGGTCGTTGTAGGGGTAGAGCACCGAGGCGTCGATGCCAAGCACCATGTCGGAGTTGATGCGGTTGTAGATGACCGAGGCGATGACCGGGCGTTCCTCGTCGTTGGCGGCTTCCTTTTCGATGAGCGACGCCACCTTTAGGATGTCGTACATGTTCATGCCCAGCTCATTGACCCGCTCCAGCATCTCATCGGTGATCTTGCGTCGGTAGTTGTCCAGCAGCTTGTTGATGGCGCTGGATGCCTGCATGCCCACATAGAACTGGTAGGTGTCCGGGAAGAGGTAGCCCTCCAGCCGGTAGGCGCCCTTCCCCTCGCTCTCGTCCAGAAAGTCGTAGTTGTACTCCCGGGATTCGGCCGCTTCCATCAGCTCGTTGTAGGTGCTGACGCCGTTTTCCTCCAACCTGAGGAATATCTGGTGCATCTTGAAGCCCTCGGGGATGGTGACGTCTACCGTCACGGTGGAGGCGGAACCGGCCCGCATATTCTGGATCAGCGCCCGGTAGTCAAAGCTGGACTTAAGCTCGTACTCCCCGGGGCTGACCTTTTCGTCCGCGGTGGAAACCTTGCAGAAGAGATTGAACAGCCACTTGTATTCGATCAGTCCCGCGTCCTTGAGCACGTCCGCCACATAGTCCATGTCGGCGTGGGTGACGCGCTTGGTGCCGGTCTTGCGTCCGTTCTCGTCAAATTTATCCACGGTCTCCGACTGGAAGATGCTGCTCGGCAGCGTGACAACCGCGGTGAAGTTGTCCTTATTCAGGGCCAGCATATCGCTCGCCGCCATCCAGGCGAGACAGGCAAAGACGATGCTGAGACAGATGATAAAAGTAAAGTACATCAGGCCGCCGAGACAGCCGGAGCGGTATTCGTGGCTCTGCCGGACGGGGCGGTAGTCCCGCTCCGATTCCTTATCGCCCGTATAGTTTCGGGTCTCATTCCCGGTCTCATCGATCAGAAGGCGGTCCATGGCCTTCAGCGGTGAGCGGCTTTTCGGCTCCGCCTCCGGGGCAGGCTCATTCTGCGGCGCAGGGGTGGCCCGCTCGTCCTGGATACGGAAGATTTCATTGATTTTTTCAAGTTCGTCGGACATGGCTAACTCCTTCCATGCTGGGGAAACGTAACCAAAAGAGCGGGAGGGGCATAGGATGGCTCGAGCGCTGGGATGTTCCCATCTCTCCTTACCAAAGGATCATCGCCTCTGAACCTCCGCGCGGGACAGAGACGCAGACACTTTCACGCGCGGAGAAAGGACCCTGTTATGTTCTGCAATTCCTGCAACAACAGCACCCTCTGGCTCATCATCCTGATCATCATTCTCTTTGGCTACGGCAACAACGACTGCGGCTGCGGCTGTGGCAACAACAACGGCTGCGGCTGCGGTTGCGGCAACAACGGCTGCGGCGGCTGCTGCAACTGAGCATTTACCGGAGGGGCCGGCGCGGCCCCTCCCCTTTTGCTTTTCAGACGATTGTCGGGGCTTGGTTGTTTCCCAGGGTTTTGAGAATCAGCGCGTAGATCTCCGCGTTTTTCTCATCGGCCTCCCGCTCCAGGCCGTCCTTCATAAAGGGGATGCGTTGCCAGCCGTAATGGCTGCAGGCCAAATCCGCCGTGTGCAGGCAGCGGGAGAGATACTCCGTATCCTTCTCGTGAATATCCGCGGAGGTGTGGTTTTTCTGTTCTCTCCTGCGCATGCGCCGCAGCGACGTCTCCAGATCTACGTCCAGATAGATGACGAGATCCGGCTCCGGCAGCCCCATCTTCCCATACTCCAGATCGGAAAGCCAGTCAAAGAAGCCTGGCAGCTCCGCATCGGAGAGCTTGCAGCCCTGATGCACGGCGTTGGAGGTGGTGTAGCGGTCCGAGAGGATCAGTCCCCCGGCCTCGTAGATCTTCCCCCAGTCCTCCCGATAGGAGGCAAAGCGGTCCACCGCGTAAAAGGTAGAGGCGGCATAGGCGTTGACGTCCGTTGGGTGCGTGCCGAACTGCCCACCCAGATACATACGGATCAGGGCGCTGCTGTCCTTGTCATAGCGCGGAAAGACAATATGATTATAAGCAATTTGATCCTTTTCCATTCTGGCGCAGAGGCGGCGGTACTGGGAAGATTTCCCGCTGCCATCGATCCCCTCCAGAACGATCAGTTTTCCCTTTGCCATAAGCGCTCCTGCAAGTGTGAATTTTTCAGATCTGATCAAAGACCTCGCCGATTCGGCCGTGTACGACCAGGTCGGCCTCGGTGGGCGTGGAGGAACGGGTGATCAGCACCAGCTTGTTTCCGCGGTAGTAGTTGATCAGTCCTGCCGCTGGATAGACGCGAAGCGAAGTGCCGCCCACGATAAGCACGTCTGCCTGGCGGATGTAGTGGATCGCGCGCATAATCACGTCGTCGTCCAGCGCCTCCTCGTACAACACAATGTCCGGCCGGATCACGCCGCCGCAGCTGCAGCGGGGCACGCCCTTGCCGTGGTTGATGACGTCGGCGTCATAGCTCTTGCGGCAGCGGGAGCAATACGCGCGCAGAATGCTGCCATGCAGTTCCAGGACGTTTTTACTGCCCGCCATCTGGTGCAGGCCGTCGATGTTCTGGGTGATGACCGCTCTGAGCTTGCCTTCCTCTTCGAGTTCGGCAAGTCTTGTATGGGCGCGGTTGGGTTGGACGCCGTCGATCACCAGTTTTTCCCGGTGAAAACGGTAGTACTCCTCCGGATCACGCTCAAAAAAGCTGTGGCTCAAAATGGTTTCGGGCGGGTATTTCCACTTCTGGTTGTACAGGCCGTCCACGCTGCGGAAGTCGGGGATCCCGCTTTCCGTGCTGACGCCGGCGCCGCCGAAGAACACAATGTTGTCGCTCTCCTGTACCCACTGTTTCAGCTTTGCGATAGTTTGCTCCATGACCGCACCTCCCTATCGTTTTGTCGTTTTTTATATGGCTTTTTCTGCCGCCTCGCGCACCGCCGCGGCGTTCTTCTCGCACTGCTCCAGCGTGATCTCGTTTTCGCGGCGGATCACGAAGCGATAGGTGTCGTCCGAACAGTAGTCGGACAGATCCACAATAAACATCCTCGCGGCTTTCACCGCGGCCAGCGCCAGCTCCGCGCTCTCACCCACGTAGTGCATGGCGGCTTTCGGGCAGATGCCGGTCAGCTCTTTGGCCAGCTCCAGGCTCTGGTTCATCATGTTGATGATCTCGCCGCAGATGGCGATGGCCGGCTGGCGGGCGGCCTCGATCTCCCGCTCGCCGCCCTCGTTCATGGCGCGGCGGAGCGGCCCGCGGGCCTTCACATCCTCGTCGATCAGGTGGACCATGTATTTTCTCAGCGTCTCCGTATTGCGCACAAGATATTCTGCGCGCTCATTGTCGGGAGCGGCCTGGGCCGCGATGCGGGAAGCCCGGCACAGCAGGGCCGCCGATACCGCCGCCGTCATAGCCGCGCCGCTGCCGGTTTCCATGCGGCACTGGGGATCGGCCAGAGAGGCGGTAAACTCCTCAGCGTTTTTCATACGGAAGATTTCAATTTTCAAGCCTTCTGCCATAACCGCGCTCCTTTCCATCAGTTGCGGTTGAATTCTCCGAGCCGGAGTCCCTCGTTTTTCTGCAGAGCCCAGTTGATGCACCATTCGGACGTGAACAGCAGCAGGTTGTTGCCCCGGAAGTCCTGCACCCACTTGGTGTCGCTGGTCAGGTTCAGCGCGCCGATGTCGATCTCCTCATTCTCCACCCAGCGCACATGTTCAAAGGGCATGGCGCGTCGGCGGATCTCCACGCCGTATTCCGTACGGAGCCGGTACTCCAGCACCTCAAACTGCAGCACACCCACGACACCGACGATCACTTCCTCCACGCCGGTATAAGGCTCGTGGAAGATCTGAATGGCGCCCTCCTGGGCAATCTGCATGATGCCTTTTTCAAACTGTTTGCGCTTCATGGTGTCGATACGCTCCACACCTGCAAAGTGCTCGGGCGCGAAGGTGGGAATACCCTCGAAACGGACGTTCATGTTCTTCTCGCAGATGGTGTCGCCGATGGAGAAGATGCCAGGGTCGAATACGCCGATGATGTCCCCGGCGTAGGCCTCGTCGATGATGGCGCGCTCCTGGGCCATGAGCTGCTGGGGCTGAGCCAGGCGCAGAGCCTTGCCGCCCTGTACGTGGAAGTATTCCTTGTCCCGTTCAAACCGGCCGGAGCAGATGCGCATAAAGGCGATGCGGTCCCGGTGGGCCTTGTTCATGTTCGCCTGGATCTTGAAGACGAAGGCGGAGAAGCGCTCGTCCATGGGATCGACGATCTCGTCGCCGGAAATCCGCGGCAGAGGCGGCATGGTCATTTTCAGGAAATGCTCCAGAAAGGGCTCCACACCGAAGTTGTTCAGCGCCGAGCCGAAGAACACGGGGCTGAGTCTCCCCTTGCGTACCTCGGCCAGATCGAACTCATAGCCCGCGCCGTCCAGCAGTTCAATATCGTCGGAGAGCTGCTGGCGCAGTCTCGGGCCAATCAGCTCGTCGAGCTTCTCGGTCTCGTCCAGGCTGCACTCGATGGCACGGATCTTGCTCTGCCCGCGGTGAAACTCGTTGAAGGCCAGGATCTGCTTGGCCTCGCGATCATAGACGCCCTTGAACTCCCGGCCGCAGCCGATAGGCCAGTTCATGGGGTAGGTGCCGATTCCGAACTCCGTCTCCAGCTCCTCCATCAGATCGTAGGGGCTTCTGGCCTCTCGGTCCAGCTTGTTGATAAAGGTGAAGATCGGGATATGGCGCATGGCGCAGATCTTAAAGAGCTTTCTGGTCTGTGGCTCGATGCCCTTTGCCGCGTCGATCACCATGACCGCCGAGTCCGCCGCCATAAGCGTGCGGTAGGTGTCCTCGGAAAAGTCCTGGTGGCCCGGGGTGTCGAGAATGTTGATGCAGTATCCCTCGTACTCAAACTGCATGACGGAGGAGGTGATGGAGATACCGCGCTGCTTCTCCAGTTCCATCCAGTCGGAAACCGCATGGCGCGCCGTGGCCTTGCCCTTGACGGAGCCGGCCAGCTGGATCGCCCCGCCGTATAGCAGGAGCTTTTCGGTCAGGGTTGTTTTGCCCGCGTCCGGGTGGGAGATGATCGCAAAGGTTCTGCGTCTTTCAATTTCTTTTCTAAAATCCGGCATAACAAACTTCCTTACATAGTCTTAGCAGTTTATTATATCCGCTGCGAAAGGAAAAGGCAAGTTTTTCTTGCTCGCCCGGCATGTCCCGGGAGGCAGAGTATTTTTATTCATTTCGTCTGTTGAATCCTGAATACGATTGTGTTAGAATGCTCCTATCTTTTATGTTAAGGAGTCCTCTGCCATGCTGGGAACCATCATCAACGTTATCACCGTGATCCTCGGCGGTACGATCGGCACCTTCTTCGGAAACCGCATCCGCCCGGAATACTCGGAGACCTTCATCAAGGTCATGGGCTTTATCACCGCCTGCATCGGTATTCAGAGCGCGGCAAACACCATGAACTTTCTCGTGGTGGTTCTCTCCCTGGTGATTGGCACGCTGATCGGTATTCTGCTCAAGCTCGACGAGCGCATCAATGGCGCCGCGGACTGGGCCAAGGGGAAGCTTGCCAAGACACCGCTCGGCAAGGGCCCCTTCGGAGAGGCAATCGTGACCTGCTTTATGCTCTTCTGCATCGGCTCCATGACCATTCTCGGCTCTATCCGCGCCGGGCTTGAGCACGATTACAGCATTCTTTTCACCAAGAGCATCATGGACCTGGTCAGCTCTCTCGCCTTTGCCTCCGCCCTTGGCGCCGGCGTCATCTTCACCGCCGTCCCCCTGTTCATTTTCCAAGGGGCGCTCACTCTTCTCGCCTCGGCCGCGCAGCCCCTTCTGACCCCGGAGGTCATCAACGAAATGTCCGCCGCCGGAGGGCCGATCTTTCTTGCCATGGCCTGCAATCTGGTCGGTCTCGGCAAGGAGCGCTTCAAGGTGGGCGATATGCTCCCCGGCATCTTTCTCCCCATTCTGTTTGTCCCACTGCTCAAGGCTGTCGGCCTCTTCTGATTTTATCTTATATCATTGCTCCCTTTTTTCTCCCTGTTTCTTCAAACAGGGAGATTCTTTTCGGCAAAATGATTTACAACTACAAATGTTTGTAGTAAACTCAAAAAGAATTTTGAAAGTGGGAGTTTCTATGAAGTATCAAATGTGTGTGCCCTGCCTGCTTGGGTTGGAGGGGCCGATTTCCGATGAACTCAAACGCCTGGACATTGCGGATGTCTCCGCGGAAAACGGGCGTGTTTACTTTACGGGCGGCAATGCGGAGCTTGCCCGCGCCAACCTCTGCCTGCGCATCGGCGAGCGGGTCTTGATCGAGCTCGGCAGCTTTGAGGCGAGAACCTTTGACGAACTCTTTGAAGGCACCAAGGCTCTGCCCTGGGAGTCTATACTGCCCCGCGACGCGGTGTTTCCCGTCAAGGGATACAGTCTCAACTCCGCGCTCTTCTCCGTCTCCGACTGCCAGAAGATCATCAAGAAGGCCGTCGTGGAACGGCTGAAAAGCGTCTACCACCTGGAGTGGTTCCCGGAGACTGGCGCGCTGTATCAGATTCAGTTTTCCATCATGAAGGACCGCGTTTCTCTCTGCATCGACACCTCCGGCGAAGGGCTGCACAAGAGGGGTTACCGCCCGGCGCACAACGCGGCGCCGCTCAAGGAGACCATGGCCGCCGCCATGGTCAAGCTCTCCCGCTACCGGGGCCGGGACGATTTCTGCGACCCCTTCTGCGGCAGCGGCACCATCCCCATTGAGGCAGCCCTGATCGCAAAGAACCGCGCGCCGGGACTCGATCGCAGCTTCACTGCCCAGCAGTGGCAGAGCATCCCCGCCTCCGTCTGGGCGCAGGAGCGGGAAGCCGCCCGCGCCAAGGAGTATCACGGCGACTACCGCATCGTCGGCAGCGACATTGACCCCAAGGCGCTGGAGCTTGCCCGGGAGAACGCCCGCCGTGCCGGTGTGGAGGATGTGGTGCGCTTTGAAAAGGCCGACGCCATGGCCTTTGACCGGCAGACCGAGCGCGGCGTGATCGTCACCAATCCCCCCTATGGCGAGCGCATCATGGAAAAGCAGGAGGCGGAGGAGCTCTACCGCGGTTTCGGCAAGGCGCTACGCGGCTGCCCCAACTGGCAGCTGTATCTGCTCTCCTCCCACACGGAGTTTGAGCGCTGCTTCGGCAAGACGGCCGATAAAAAACGCAAGCTCTATAACGGCATGATCAAGTGCGAGCTATTCATGTATTTCAAATAATCAAATAAAATGAAGAAGACCAGAGAAAGAAGGTCGGAAAGATGAAGCATCTGTTCGTTGTCAACCCCACCGCGGGCGGCAAGGACAAGACGGACTATGTGCGCTCCCTGGCTGTGAGCGCTTTTTGCGGCAGTGAGGATTCCTTTGAGATCTATGTGACGAAGGCCCCCATGGACGCGCCGGAGAAGATTCGCGCCGCCGCTGCCGACGGTGAACCCCTCCGCGTCTATGCCTGCGGGGGTGACGGCACGTTTAACGAGTGCGTGTGCGGCGCGGCCCTGCTCCCCCATGTGGCGGTCTGCCCCTTCCCCACCGGCACAGGCAATGACTTCTGCCGCATGTTCGGAGAGGAGAAAGACCTCTACCGGGACCTGGATGCGCTGATCCATGGGTCGGTTCATCCCATCGACCTGATCGACTGCAACGGCCGTATGAGCGCCAACATCTGTTGTGTGGGCATCGACGCCCGCATCGGGATCGACGTACACACCTACACCGGCTCTCCTCTCATCCGCGGCCCTATGGCGTACATCGTCTCCGCCGCGGTCAATGTCTTCCGGGGGATCAACACCCCCATGCATGTGCGTTGCGGCGACTTTGAGGTCGAGGGCGAGCATGCCCTGGTCGCCGCCTGCAACGGCCGCTATTACGGCGGTGGCTTCAATCCCAGCCTGAAAGCCAGACCTGATGACGGTATCCTGGACTTTTACATTGTTAAGGGCGTGAGCCTTTTGAAGCTTGCACAGTTGATCGGAGAATATGCCGCAGGCAAAGCCGACGATTACCCCGACTATATCACCCACCTGCGCGGTGACTCGATACAGCTTGACCTCCCTGCAGAGAACGTAATCTGCGTCGACGGAGAGGCGATCTACGCAAAACAGATCAGAATGAAGCTCCTCCCCCGGGCGCTGAACCTGATCGTGCCGAGAGGGATGTGCTTTTTTGAGGAGCCGGAGCGCTGAGCCCACAGCCCGCTTGGGAGGATGTCACAAAAAGTTCAAAAAGTTTTGTCTGGATTTTTATGGTCCACCCCTTGCAAAATTAGAAAAGTGTGGTATGATAAGCATCGTTAGCACTCAGGTTTGATGAGTGCTAACGATGCTGATTATTTGGTAATTAAAAATTGGAGGTATATACGTATGAAACTCAAACCTTTGGCAGACAGAGTTGTTCTCAAGCAAAACGCAGCCGAAGAGCGCACCGCTTCCGGCATCTTCCTCACCTCCTCCGCCCAGGAGAAGCCTGAGGTTTACGAAGTCGTTGAAGTCGGCCCCGGCGGCATGGTCGACGGCAACGAGGTCAAGATGATCGTCAAGGCCGGCCAGAATGTTCTCGTCGGCAAGTACAGCGGCAGCAAGGTCAAGCTGGACGACCAGGAGTACACCATTGTCCGCCAGTCCGATATTCTGGCTGTGATCGAGTAAGCATTCAAGGAGGATACTATTATGGCAAAGCAGATTATTTACGGTGAAGAAGCGAGAAAGGCTATCGAGCGCGGCGTCAATCAGCTGGCCGATACCGTGAAGATTACCCTCGGCCCCAAAGGCCGCAACGTGGTCCTGGACAAGAAGTTCGGTTCTCCCCTGATCACCAACGACGGTGTCACCATCGCCAAGGAGATCGAGCTCGAGGACGCCTTTGAGAATATGGGCGCGCAGCTGATCAAGGAAGTTTCCACCAAGACCAATGATGTCGCCGGCGACGGCACCACCACCGCCACCGTTCTGGCGCAGGCCATGATCGGCGAGGGTCTGAAGAACCTGGCCGCGGGCGCAAACCCCATGGTCATGAAGAAGGGCATCCAGAAGGCCGCCGAGTGCGCCGTGGAGGCCATGAAGGGCATCTCCCAGCCTGTGAGCGGCTCCAAGGACATCGCCCGCGTCGGCACCATCTCCTCTGGCGATGAGTTGATCGGTTCTCTGATTTCCGAGGCCATGGAGAAGGTCAGTCAGAACGGCGTCATCACCCTTGAGGAGAGCAAGACTGCCGAGACCTACAGTGACGTGGTCGAGGGCATGCAGTTTGACCGCGGCTATCTCTCTCCCTACATGGTCACCGATACCGACAAGATGGAAGCCGTCATCGACGACGCACTCATCCTCATCACCGACAAGAAGATCTCCAACATTCAGGACATCCTGCCCCTGCTGGAGCAGATCGTCAAGGCCGGCCGCAAGTTGCTGATCATCGCCGAGGATGTCGAGGGTGAGGCCCTTGCCACCATCGTTCTCAACAAGCTGCGCGGCACCTTCACCTGCATCTGTGTCAAGGCCCCCGGCTTCGGTGACAGACGCAAGGAAATGCTGCAGGATATCGCCATCCTCACTGGCGGCCAGGTCATCTCCTCCGACGTGGGCATGGAGCTGAAGGACGCCACCCTGAATATGCTTGGCCAGGCGCACCAGGTCAAGGTCACCAAGGAGAACACCGTCATCGTCGACGGCGCCGGCGATTCCGCAGAGATCCGCTCCCGCGTCGCTCAGATCGAGCGTCAGCTGGAGACCACCACTTCCGATTACGACCGCGAGAAGCTGCAGGAGCGCCTCGCCAAGCTCTCCGGCGGTGTTGCCGTCATCAAGGTCGGCGCCGCCACTGAGACCGAGATGAAGGAGAAGAAGCTCCGCATCGAGGACGCGCTCAACGCCACCCGCGCCGCTGTTGCCGAGGGCATCGTCCCCGGCGGCGGCACCGCATATGTCATCGCCGCCAAGGCTGCCGATAAGCTCACCGCCTCTCTCGAGGGCGACGAGAAGACTGGCGCCGCGCTGGTTGCCAAGGCTCTGAAGGCCCCCATCATGCAGATCGCATTCAACGCCGGCCTGGAGGGCGCCGTGATCCTGAACAATGTCTACGGCAGCGAGGATTCCAACTACGGCTACGACGCCGCCGGCGACCGTTACGGCGACATGCTGGGCTTCGGCATCGTCGATCCGACCAAGGTCTGCCGCAGTGCGCTGGAGAACGCCGCTTCCGTGGCCTCTATGGTTCTGACCACCGAGAGCCTGGTTGCCGATCTCCCCGAGAAGAATCCTCCCATGCCCGCAGCTCCCGACATGGGCGGCATGTACTAAGGCGTAGCTTTTGAGGAAGAAAGTCGACGAATTGGCGTCTGTTCTTCATGTAAACGCGAACTTTTAAGCGTGAATTGTTTGAGTTTGAGCAGACCTTACGCAGAAAGCTTTGCGCCAAATGAGTAGCTTTGAAAAAGCCTCTGAATTAGAAATGGTTCAGAGGCTTTTTTGCGTATAGTCATATTAATTCGTATTGCGCCGCCTGACAGGCTTCACTTATGCAGGCGAGGTGCAGGCCATCCTTGACGATGTTGCCCATAATGTCGCGCTAATCCAGAAGTATCAACGTTTTTGGATTGTCCCCGTGATACGGGCTGTGTCACTGTACTTCTTTTTGTGAATGAAACGCATACAATTTAGATTATTCTAATCATGGATGCTGATTTTACATCATTACGCAAAGAGGAAGATGATTTACCTATAAAAATGTAAATCATCTTCCTCTTTTGTCGCCAGCCCTGCCTGTCAGATGCCCAAATCGGTTTGAGTTTTAAAACCATCTTATGAACACCCGGCTAAAGGAGAGCTGTTTTTGGTTTCATGCTCTGTTTACTTGGTGTTGAAAATCTTGAAGATGCTGTCGAAGGGATCTTCCTCCGCGGCGGGAGCCTTGGGCTCCTGGGCGGGAGCGGCCGGAGCCGCGGGAGCCGCAGCGGCTGCCTTCTCAGCGGCGCCAGAGAACAGGCCCTGGGGTCTCTCGCGTGCGGGAGCGGCGGGACGCACAGGGGTGTAGGCCGGGGTCTGCACCGGGGCGGCAGGAGCCGCGGCGGCAGCGGGAGCCTCACCGTTGACGGAGGCGTCCTCAAAGCCGGTGGCGATGACGGTGACGCGGATCTCGTCCTCCAGATTAGGATCGAAGGTTGCACCAAAGATGATGTTGGCCTCGGGATGCGCGGCCTCCTGCACGAGGCTGGCGGCGGTCTCGACATCCTCCAGGTCCATGTCCTCGGAACCGGTGATGTTGATCAGCACGCCGCGCGCGCCGTTGATGGAGGTCTCCATCAGGGGGCTGGCGACGGCCATGCGGGCGGCCTCCTCGGCCTTGCCCTTGCCAGCCGCGTGGCCCACGCCCATGTGGGCAAAGCCCGCGTTCTTCATGATGCAGGTGACGTCGGCAAAGTCCAGGTTGATAAAGCCGGTGTTCTTGATCAGATCGGAGATGCTGGTGACGGCCTGGAGAAGCACGTCGTCGGCAATTTCAAAGGCGTTTGCCAGGGTGACCTTCTGGTCGGTGGCAAATTTCAGGCGGTCATTGGGGATGATGAGCAGGGAGTCCACCCGGCCCAGCAGTTCCTTGATGCCGGCGTTGGCCTGGTCCATGCGGCGCTTGCCCTCAAACTTAAAGGGCTTGGTCACGACGCCGACGGTCAGCAGGCCCGCGTCCCGGGCGATCTCGGCCACGATGGGTGCCGCGCCCGTGCCGGTGCCGCCGCCCATACCGGCGGTGATGAAGGCCATATCCGCATTCTCAATGACCTTGGCGATGTTGTTGCGGCTCTCCTCGGCGGAGCGCTTGCCCACCTCAGGATCGGAACCGGCGCCCTGTCCTCTGGTGGTCTTCTCGCCGATCTGTACCTTCTGATCCGCGTTGGAGACGGCCAGCGCCTGCTTGTCCGTGTTGACCGCGATAAACTCAACGCCCTGAGTCCCCGCCTTTACCATACGGTTGACGACGTTGTTGCCTGCGCCGCCAATACCGATCACTTTTATATTGACAACATTTTCGGGTCCGTCGGCTTTAAAATCCATATCTGTGCCTCCCAGTGTTTGATAACGATAACGCAAAAATGACAAAAGTTCTCATAGTTTCTACAGTCGGTATTTTATTACATTTGCTTTCAGGAGTCAAGAGCTTTTTTCATTTTGCGGAAAACTTTTGTAAACATTTTGTAACCAGTCCTCAAGTGGGGCTGAACCTTGCTGTGTTTCCGTCGCTCACATTGATTATGCCCACATCTCCGTCCATTAATTGCGACATGGCGGACATCAGCATGCCGAATTTATATTCCACATTGCTATCGTCCCCCAGCACGACCGTGTATTTGCCCGCATAGGTGAAGGTAACGCGGCGCGGATTGGTGAAGTCCACGCGGCCCACCTGGCGGTACAGGCCGCGGGCCTCCAACTGATAGAGCACCTCCGCGATGTAGTCCACAATTTCCGTGCCGCCGTCCGCTGTCTGCAGCGGCTCTCCGATCATGAGGGTGCCGGGATCGATGCCGTCAATGGGGATCAGGCCCTCCAGCTCGTCGTCATTGGCCTTGCCCAGCACCTTGCAGTTGTGATCGATGGTCCACATCTCCTCACCCAAAACGATATAGGCCAGGGCCTGGCTCTCGGTAACGGTGATGATGACCCTGTTGGGCAGGCTGCGTTCCACGGCCACCTCATCGATATAGGGCAGCTTTGCGAAAACGCGGCTCAGGGCGGCAAACCTGTCAAAGAAAAACAGGTTGTCGCCCTCCTCGATATCGATGGCGCGGATGATCTCCTCGTCCGTGTAGTGGAGATTGCCCTGCACCTGGATATCCGACACACGGAAAAAGACGCTCATCACAAAGATGACGGC
>ONPY01000051.1 GCA_900319835.1 uncultured Eubacteriales bacterium
AACGGGCTGTGCCTCTGTCTCAGCGGGAGCCTGTGTCTCGGTCTGCGTCTTTGCGGGCGCGTCCTGCGAGGAGGCGGATGCACTGCCGCAGGCGGCGAGGCTGAACAGCATCAAAGCCGCAAGCAAAAGCGAGAAAAAACGTTTGGTCTTCATTTTGTCCTCCTTCTTCTCAAAGCCCCCGCAGCGAAACCGCCGCGGGGGTGATTGAGACCATGTTGATCGCTTAGCGGATGATGGTGGGGTAAATGGTGAGCTTCTGGCCGGCGCGGATCACGTTGGGGTTCTTGATGTCGTTCCACTGCTGGATCTGGGCGACGGTTACGCCGAAGCGGGGGGCAATGCCGCTCAGGACATCACCGGAAGCCACGGTGTAGACAATGTAGTTGCCATAGTTGACATAGGTGCCTCTGGCATACTTCTGCCAGCCGCCGGCACCGCCGGACACTTCCTCGAGTTCGCTGTCGTTGACTTTCACTTCATCAGACATTTTTTGTTCCTCCTTAATATTTATTTAAGAGATCGAGCTGTTTGCTTCTGTTCTCTTTTGTTTACGTGCACAGTGTATCATAAGAATCATCACACATCTGTCACACTGTCTTTATACCACACTCTGTCCAACAAATGTCCAGTATTCGGTTGTTTTCTTTCTTAATTCTTCTTAATCATTTCATTTTTTTAGGGCTTTACATAACAAGAACCGTCAATCCCGCGCTCAAAACCGCGATGAGCAGCATGGCGGTCAGCTGCTGAATGCGGCTGGAGACCAGCAGGCCGATAAACTCCCGCAGGAAGGCGTTCGGCCAGAAGTACCATTTGGTCCTGCTTCCCATGCCGTCGATGTTCCAGCCGGACTGGGAGGCCAGAATACCGCCCCGGTAGACATGGTAGCTGGAGGTGGAAAAAGCCACCTTCGCGTTTTCTGAGCGCGCATCGATCAGCCGGCGGGAAAAACGCAGATTCTCCAGCGTGGTTTTGGACTGATCCTCCATGAGAATCTGGTCCTCCCCAATCCCCTGCTCCCGGATGTAACGCGCCATGGCGGCGGATTCGCTGTCGGGCTCGTCCGCTCCTTTGCCGCCGCTCGGGATCAGCACCGCCCGTTTCCCTGTGGCGGCCTCCTGCCGGCGCACGAAGGCGATTGCCCGGTCCACGCGGCTGCGGATCAATGGGTAAAGCGTCCCGTCCGGCCGAATCTTGCAGCCGAGAATGAGCACATAATCCTGGTCGTAGCTGGGCTCATGCCGACCGGCCAGCCAGGCGTGGATCACCGTCGCTGCCAGCAGACACTCCAAATAGACAAACAGTCCCGCATAGACGTTCAGCAGCACGTTGCGCAGCGGAAAAGTCAGCAGCGAGTAGGACATCCAGATACCAAAGGCGGCACCGCCCACGATCAAAACCGACACCGCAATTCCCAGCATATTGGCCGGGCGCACCCCCTCGTGCCGCATCAGCACCACATTGCTGGCAGCGACGATCAGGGAGAAACACACCAGCAGCACGGCGGTATTGCGCATGAAGGACTGCGCGGACACGATGGCGCCGACCAGCAGCGACCAAACCGTCCCTGCGTTTTCACCCCGCAGAAACGGGAACACGGTGCCCGCCTGGATAAATCCGCTCAGCAGCAGGAAGATGGCGACACCGAGCTCTCCCGTGGCGCGGTACGAGAAGAAGACTTTTCTTCTCTCTCTGCGGGCAGAGGTAAGGAAAACCCCCGCAGCCGTCAGCAGAAACAGGGACAGGCAGGCAGCAAGATAACCCCAGCCCGTGAAGTTCCAGGTGATGCTGTCCGTCAAAATCCCAAAGGGCAGTGAGCGCAGCTCCATCCGGATTTCCGGATCGTAAAAGCTGTCGGGGCCGACGCCTTCCCAGGTCAGAACCACCCGTGTGCTGCCGCGCTTCTCGGCCATGAAGCGGACGGCGAACTCATTGCCATCCGCCGAAAAGCTGCTCTTTTCCTGCCGGACGATCCCCTCTGGCTCGAAGCGGAGGGATACGCCCTCTGCCTCCGGAGGGACCTCAAAATAGAGCGTCAAGCTGCCGCGGACAAAGCCCAGGCACAGGGCGAACACCAGCGCCCACAGGAGAAAGGCCGCCAGCAGTTGAATCCATGTTCTCCGCATGTCGTCTTATCTCTGTGGGATCAACAGCCGGATGCCGGGTTTGAAATGGTCGGGATCCGGCAGCTGGTTCAGTTCCCGCAGTACACGGACCGTCGTTCCGAAGCGCTGGGCCAGCAGGGGCAGGGTGTCCCCCTCCTGAACAATGTAAACAAAGGTCGGTCCCACATAGCGGCCGCCTGTGACACGCGTCAGATCTCTTTCATCCACAGCAGAAATTGCTTGCGCCATGGTTTTCTCTCCTCACTCTCAATCATCCTCAATGCTCCAACTGAGCTCGTCCAGCTCCGCATGCATCACTTCCGGCCAGCTGTACTGGTTCATGTAGTCGCCCAGATAGTGATAACGGGAATCCTTTTTCTTCTCCAGCCATTCATAGAGGTCGCACTCGATTCTGCCCGTCGCAACGGCGAGACTGCCCCGCTGCTTGAGAATGATGCCGTTGAGCTTCAGCTTGGTGAAGGTGTTCTGCAGATCCTGCCGGAGATTGGACAGATAGGAGGCCTTTTTCTCCGGGTCCCCGTCGTCCTCCCACAGGCAGGCGATGACCTCCCCGTTGCTGGTCTGTGCGCCGCGGTTGTTGATCAGAACCGCCACCAGTTCCTTGGTCTTGTTGTACTTGAATACAACGGGCTTGCCATCCACAAAAAGCTCAAAGTTTCCAAAGGTCTGGGCAAAGAGGCGCTTTTCATTCTTCTGCACCGTCGGGTGGCGGAGATCCTCCAGCTCGCGCCGGAAACTCTCCTTTTCCGCGGGCTTGAGCAGGTAGCCGCTGGCATGCTGACGCATGGCGTCAAAGGCCTGTTCGCTGTCCTCGGAAAGGTAAATCAGATTGACAAAGGGATAGAGCTCCTGCAGATACTGCCCGAAATCGAGACCGTTGAGCTCCGGCAGCTTCACGTCGACGATCGCAATGTCGATCTCTGTTTTGCGCGCCGCCGCCAGTGCGGGCAGGGCGCTCCCGAAGCAGAGCAGATCCGCTTCCGGCTGGAGCTTTGCCATCATCGTGTTGAGCGATGGGATCGCCTGCTCGTTTTCCAGTACGGCCAGGATGGTCATAGGCGCTCTCCTTCCATGGAAAGGTCCACAGGGGCCACTTTTCTGACCTTCTGTCTCGCCCGCTCCTCCCTTGTCATGATCAGGGGATTGAGCGCGCCGACAAGCAGCATCCCCTCCCCGCTCGCCGCCGTCTCGTGCAGGGGGCCTGCGCTGAGATCTGCAATCACCAGCGCGGCAAAGCGGTCATAGTTGTCCTCGTCGATCACGGGGAAATGGTGCTGCATCCGATACCAGTGCTTGGGATCAAAGCGCAGCTCGCCCACATAGAGGCGGTCCGCGGTCGCTTCCACATCCTCGGGGCTTGCCTGCTGGCCGGCCACGGCGCCGATGTCGTCGCAAAACAGCATGGCATAAGCGCGCAGGATCTGATGGCGCACCGTGCTTGTCTTTCCGTTCCGCTCCACAGTGGAGTCCATGATCCGGTAATAGGTGTCCTGCGCCTCTTCGCTCTCCTCAAAATGGAGAATTGCCTCATAAAAGGCTTTGTTGATCAGCGGATGTGCCATAGCTTAGAAAATGGCCATGCCAGAGGCATAGATGGTGTTGAGCGGGACCCCGCTGATGACGCCGTTGAAGCGCCAGGAGGCGGAGATCATCGCAGGGCTGACGGCATTGGGGATCTGAAAGCTCGCCAGGGTGTTGGTCACCTGGGTATTGCCGCCGTAGCTGATCGCATTGGGCGTGGCCACATAGCTCATGCCGTTCACATTCAGTTCCAGGGTATTGGGATTGGCTGTGGAATAGAGGCTGTAGGAGGTGGCCGAAACGGTCACATACAGTGTCTTCTGACCGAAGCTGTCTGCCACGGCATTCCAGCTCACCAGCAGATTCAGGCTGGTGCCGGTCTGGGAGGCAAAGCTGCCAGAGGAGATCACTTCGCCGTTGTAGCCGCCGGCGGCCTTTTCCAGGCCCACGTCAGAGAGGGCAACTGGTTTGCTGAAGCTCTGTTTATTGTTCATTGTGCGAATCCTCCATTTCTTGTTTTATCCCAGTATACGCACAAAACTGTCACACAAACGTCACACGTCCAGCCGCTGTCTGGCCACAAGCTCGGCAAAGAAGCCGTTTTTCTCGATCAGCTGGTCATAGGTGCCGTCCTCCAGGATCTGGCCCCCGTTGAGCACCAGGATCCGGTCGCAGTTACGGATGGTGGAGAGCCGGTGTGCGATGACGATGCGGGTACACTTGAGCGAATCCAGCGCCTCGGAGACCTGCTTCTGCGTGCGGTTGTCCAGGGCGGAGGTGGCCTCGTCAAAGATCAGGATCCGTGGCTTTGGCGCCACAGCGCGGGCGATCATCAGCCTCTGCTTCTGTCCGCCCGAGATGCCGCCCTGTCCCTCGGAGATCAGGGTCTGCATCCCCATGGGCATGGCGCGGATATCATCGGCAATGCCGGCAATCTCCGCCGCTTCCCAGGCCTCATCCAGCGAAAGCTGCGGAGCGGAAATAACGATGTTGGAAAAGATGTCGCCCTGGAAGAGGTTTCCGTCCTGGGTGACCGTTCCGATGCGCCGGCGCAGCGAGCGCAGGTCAAGACCGGACAGATCCTTTCCGTCGTAGTAGATGGCGCCCTTCTCCGGCGTCTCAAAGCCGAGGAGCAGGCGCACCAGGGTGCTCTTGCCGCAGCCGGTGCTGCCGACGATGGCGATGTACTCCCCTGCATGGATCTTGAGACTCATGCCGTTGACCACATAGGGGCTGTTCTGGTTGTAGCGGAAATAGACATTGGAGAGCTCGATATTGCCGCTGAGTCTGGTGACCACGCTCTTGTTCTCCGACGACTCCGGCTCCGTCTTCAGGATCGGCTCCGCCATTTCAAGAATGGGCTTGATGCGCGCAACCGACAGAGCCACGCCCGTGAGTGCCGCGAAGGAGGCCGTCACCGCGCCGAACGCTGTGTTGAAGGCGATGTACTCCGACGGGGAGACTCTGGTTTTCACCGCCAGATAATACAGCACGATGGTGCCGACCAGGGAGACCGCGCTGGTGATGGCGGAATTGGCGCGGATCAGCAGCGGCGGGTTGTAGCTCAGCTCCGACACCTCGGCATAGGCTCTGCCCCACTTGGCAAAGGCCCGCTTCTCGGCGCCGGCGAGCTTGATCTTCTGTACGCCGGTGATCAGCGCGAAGCTCAGGCCATTTTCCTTGGCGCCCTTTTCCATGATCTGGCGGCTGATGCGCATCTGCGTCAAGCTCGAGAGTACGCTGATGAGGATGCTGGCAAGCAAAATGATCAGCGCCGGGCCCACCAGAGCGGGAGCGTAGTGGAAAATCTGTGTGATATACAGCAGGGAGAAGGTCGCGCCGAGACCGGTGGAAAAGACGTTGCCCAACAGCAGCTCACAGAGCTGATTGACTGCGCTGTAGCGGCTGGACAGTTCACCGGAGGAATACTTGCGGAAGAAGTTTGCGGGCAGATTCATCACCCGCATCATCATCGCCGCTTCCACCGAGAGAGAGGTCTTGACCTCCAGTCGGTTCATCATCAGCGAGCGGGCTGCGCCGAAGAGCTGCGTGGACAAAATCGCGGAGACCATAAAAACCGCCGTACCAAGCAGCAGGGTCAGATCTCTGCTCTCCAGCACAAAGCCGGTCAGGGCGCGGGTGATATTGGTCATCAGCAGACCGAGCAGCGTTCCGGCAAAGGTCAGCACGATGAGAAACACATAGTCGCCTGTGCTCAGACAGTTTTTCAAGAACACGATCAAATCGGGAATCCCCAGCTTTTTCAGCGGCAGGGGCCGGTAAAAGCAGATTGCCTCCTCCTCAAACTGCGCCGCCGTATTGCGGTTCAGGCTGACCTTTTCGCCGCTGGTGGGGTCGCGGAAGGTATAGCCGACAAAGGGCTTTGGCAGCAGCGCCACCGCCGCGCCATCCTCCTTGCGGAAGGCCAGCATGGGACCGAAGGCGTCGTTGTACCACCCCTTCTCCAGCTGGACCGAGCGCCGCATCAGACCGTGCGGGCGCAGGCAGTACTCCAGCTGTTCGTCAAAATCCCGGATCTCATTCGGGATCTCCACGGGCTTAAAGTGGTAATATTTCAGGATCTCGTCAATGGCCGCCTTGGCGACGATGCGCTCGTCGTCCAACAGGCCGGCCCGCTGTTTCCCCAGCACCGCCGAGGCCATGCGGAACAGAGAATCCTCTAAAACCTCCTGATCCGAGAGCTTGCGCTGGCGGATCTGTTCATCAAACCAACCCATGCTCCACCTCCTCAGTCGCTGGCGATGAGCTCGGTATAGGCGCCACCGCGGGCCATCAGCTCATCGTGTGTGCCGCGCTCCACCACCAGGCCGTGATTCAGGACAATGATCTCGTCGCAGTCACGGATTGTGGATAGACGGTGCGCGATGACAATGCAGGTGATGCCGCGATCCTTCACGGCCTTCACCAGCTCATATTCGGTCTTGGCGTCCAGAGCCGAGGTCGCCTCATCCATGATGATGATGGAGGGATCCTGGGCCAGGACACGGGCGATCTCCAGTCTCTGCCGCTGGCCGCCGGAGAGATCCTTGCCGCCCTCGGTCAGCTTGCCGTAGAAGCCGCCTTCACGGGCCATGATGTCGTCATAGATCTGGGCGTCCCGCGCGGCGAGGATCATTTCGAAATCCTCGATGGAGGCGTCCCACATCTTGATGTTTTCAGCGATGGTATCCTCAAAGAGCACGATGTCCTGGTCGACAACGGCGACCGAGCCGGTAAAGACGCTGCGGTCGATCTGACTGATAGGCCTGCCGTCAAAGAGGATCTCACCGCTCCAGGGCTGATAGAGCCCGGAAATCAGCTTGGAGAGCGTCGACTTGCCGCAGCCGGAGGGGCCGACAAAGGCCACGCGGCTGCCGGGCTTGACGTGCATGGAGAAGTTCTGGATCAGCGGCTGCCCCAACCGGGAGTAGCCGAAGGAGATGTCCTTCAGCTCCACTTCGCCGGAGAGTTTGGAGTAGTCTGTCTCCTCATTCAGCGGCCGGTCGGAGAAGTTTGCGTCCGTCGGGTACTCCATCACGTCCTCGACGCGCTCCATCTCCGTGCGCATTTCCTGCAGGCTCTGTCCGGCGGAGATGATCGTCATGGCAGGCGACATGAAGGCGTTCAAAAAGCCCTGAAACAGCAGGATGGAGCCCAGGGTGAACTTGTTCTGCATGGCAAGCATGACGCCGAGGATCAGCACCAGCGCGTCCGCGATGGCGGAGAGCGTCGACGGGATGATGCCGAGAAACTGGTTGAGCCTGGCGAAGCGGACGTTCTGCGCGTTGACCGAGGCCTGGTAGCCCGCCCACTTCTGGAAGTAGCCGTTCTCCGCGCCGCTGGCCTTGATGGTCTCCACCATCTGGATGCCGGAAACTGTCGCCGAGGCGAGCTTGCCGGAGTCGCGCATCTGCACGCGGGTGATGTTCACACGTTTGGCGGAAATCAACTGGGAGACCAGCAGGTTCAGGACGATGGTGACAAGGCCCACCATGGTCAGCAGCACGCTGTAGCGCAGCATGACGACCAGGTAGAAGATCATCATGATCGTGTTGAGCAGCAGCGGTGTGAGGGTGTTGACCATGGTCGCCGCGATGGAGGCGTTGGTCCCCTGCCGCTGCAGAATATCACCCGCCATACGCTGGGAGAAGAACTCCATCGGCATGCGCAGGATCTTCCACATGTATTCGCTGCTGCCGACAATGGCCATCTTGCCGTTGATCTTCAGGGCGTAAACCGCCTGGATCCACGCCGTGACGACCTGCGCCAGTCCCATCACGGTCATGAGGACAAGGAACGGAAGCAGAAGCTCCCGGTTTTCTCCGGTCAGAAGGCGGTCCATAAAGAAGCGGGAGAAGGCCGGGTTTATCATACCGAAGAGGTAGCCAATGACCGTACTCAGCAGCACAAAGGCCACCGCCGCCCCGGCGCCCTTCAGGCGCTTGCGGGCAAAGGAAAGGGTGCTCTTCTTTTTCCCGGAGGGCTGAAACTCCGGCCCCGGTGTGATCTGGAGACAAATGCCCGTAAAGGCGCGGTCAAACTCCTCCAACGGGACTTTGACCTCGCCCCTGGCCGGGTCGTTGATCCATGCGTAATTGCCGGAAAAACCGTCCAGCACCACAAAGTGGTTGAAATTCCAATGGATGATGCAGGGCAGGGCGATGTTGTCCTTCAGTGCCTCCACCTCGCAGCGGAAGCCCTGTGCCTCAAAGCCGTAGCTTCTCGCCGCCACCAGCACGTTCTTCGCGTTCGAGCCGTCCCGGCTGACGCCGCAGTCCAGGCGCACCTGCTCAAGCGGCACCCACTTTTCGTAGTAGGCCATCACCATGGCAAGCGAGGCCGCGCCGCACTCGAGCGCCTCCATCTGCATCACAACCGGGACCTTGGCCCTGCCGCGGGTCACCGGCTGTTTGATCTTTGTCTTTCCCATGTGTTCTTATCCTCAGTTAAACAGAAGACTGAGCACCTGCGTACGCCGGAGGACGATCTTTGCCGGGTAGCTCCCGTCCGTCAGCGTCGTCTCAGCCGTGGCAAAGGTCACCCCGCTGGGGCTGACGCCGATGCTGGTGATGCGGCTTTCGCTGTCGCCCACCTTGACGGTCAGACCCGCCTGGATGACGCCGGCAAACTGCTCGTCATCCAGCAGGATGCGCATGTTCCCGTCCTCCACCTGGGCCGTGCCCGTGACAAAGCTGTCGATGCTGGCAGTGGAGCTCCAGATCAGGATCCCGGCCAGCAGCAAAATCACCGCCGTCAGGATCAGCCATACGGAGGGACTTGTCACATGCAGATAATCGCTGAGCGCTTCCGGAGAGCTGATCCTCTCCAGGCTTTTCTTTCTGAAAATCGTCTGGTCCATTTTTTACCCCTTATTCAATCGTCAGAATATCCACAAAACCGGTGACTTCCAGGATCTCCATTATGTTCTCGTTGACATGGCAGAGCTTCATGCCGCCCTGCTTGTTCATGATCTTTTGGGCGGAGAGGAGCACGCGAAGGCCGGCGGAAGAGATATAGTCGAGCTTTTCAAAATTCATGACAAGTTCCTCAACGCTCTGGATGCTCTCCTGCAGATTCTTCTCCAGATCCGGGGCAGTCGTGGTATCCAGTCTCCCCTCCAGCGTGACGGTCAGCCGGGCGTCTTCCCGGTTGTTTTTGATATTCAGCATGATCGTTCCTCCTGTCTATGATCAAGAAGTGTTTCTTTTTTGTCTCAAACGGTGGTCAGGCTTCTCAGCTTTGCCTCGATCCGCCCCTCGGTTGCGCTCGCCCAGGGGTAGGCGCTCATGTACTCGCCCTGGTATTTGCGGATGGTATCCCGCTCTCCTCGGAGCAGGCGATACAGATCACAGTCCAGCTTTTCCGGGACCACGCGCAGCGCCCCCTGCTCGATCTGCAAGACGCCGCCGATCCCGTTTTCCTCCAGCGTGGCGCGCAGGCTGCGGATGATCACGTCCAGCATCTTCTGCCTGGAGCGGCTGTACTCCTCCTCTCCCCACAGCAGGTGAAAGGCCTCCGCCCTTGTCATTCGAATGCCCCGCCGGTCAACCAGGCAAGCCAGCAGTTCCTTTGCCTTGGAGCGGGGGAAGCTGATTTTTCTGCCGTCAACGATCAAATCAAAGTTGCCGAAGGTCCTGACCTCCACATGCGGCGCTTCGCCCTTGTCCTCTTTTCCCGATCGCAATCGGCAGGCGTATTCCACTTCCTCACACAGCCGCTCCTTCGTCAGCGGCTTTACGACAAAGCCCGTTGGATGGATGGCCCAGGCGTCAACCGCGTACTGCGGATGCGAGGTAACGAACACGATGGCCGTTTTTTCGTAACGGTCCCGGATCGCGCGCGCCAGCGTAAAGCCGTCCATGCCCGGCATGTTGATGTCCAGCAGCGCCAGATCCACCGGATGGCTTTCCATCCAGCGCAGCGCTTCTCTCGGTTCCGCGAAGCCGTCCGCCGCGGTGATCTGCGGCATCTCCCTGCACAGGGAAAGCGTATCCTGCAGCGTCTGCCGTTCATCGTCGACACAGATTGCCCGCATGCGCCATCCTCCTTCCGCAAAATATGTTTATTTTCGTTTCCATAATATCAGGGGCTGTCCAACAAATGTCCAGTATAAAAACCGCCCTGAAGAGAAATCTCCTCTCCCGGGGCGGTTTTTTGTTCTGTCTGCTTTTACTCTCTGAATTCCTTATACTTCCAGGTCATGAAGCTCTCCGTCATGGTCGCCCAGGCGTAGCCGTTCATATACTCTCCCGCGTACTCGTTAAACGCGCTGACGTCCCCGCTGCAAAAGCGAAACAGATCGCAGCTGATCTTTTCAGGGACGATCCGCAGCATGCCGCTTTTCATCTCAAAGATAAACTCCACGCCCGCATCACGCAGGGAATCGCGGAGGGAGCGGATGATCACGTCAAACTGTTTTTGCATGGGGCGGTCGTATGGTCGGTCCTCCCACAAAATGGCAAAGGCCTCCGCCCGCGACACGCCGCTCCCCCGCCGGTCGACGAGATAGGCCAGCAGCTCCTTGCATTTGGCCTGCTTAAAGGGGACCGGCCTGCCGTCCACAAGCAGTTCAAAATTGCCGAAGGTCCTCGCTTCGATATGCGCATGCTGCTTCTGCCCGGCAAACGCATATTCCACTTCTTCAGCCAGCTGACCGGGGTCCACCGGTTTGAGCAGATACCCGCTGACGCGGAGTCTGAACGCGTCCACCGCATAGCGGGAATACCCGGTCAGAAAGATGATGGCGGTTTTCGGATGTTCTTCCTTGATGCGCGCGGCAAACTCCATGCCGTCCATGCCCGGCATGTCGATATCCAGCAGGGCCAGGTCGGCGGGATGGTTCTCCAGCCATTCCAAGGCCCGGGCCGGCTGGGAAAAGGGATAGGCTTCCTCCACGTCAGGAAGCTCCCGGCAGAGCTTTGCCACGTGCTCGGCCAGCAGCCTCTCGTCGTCCACGCAGATGACGTTCATATGTCTTGCGCCCCCCTTTCCTCCGGGATGAAGAGCGTCACAGTCGTCCCCTCCCCGACCCGACTTTCCACACGCATGCTTCCGCCGCACATTTTTTCGATCCGCTCCCGCACGTTTTTCAGGCCCACATGCGTTCCGTCTTTCTTCTGCGGCGCGTTTACATCAAAGCCGACGCCGTTGTCCCAAATCACGATTTCGTGCCTGTCCTTCACACGGCGGGCCGTCACCCGGACGATTCCCTCCTCGCGGATGCGCACACCGTGGCGGATGGCGTTTTCCACCAGGGGCTGAATGGTCAGCGGCGGCAGAGAGAAGTCGCTGTCCTCCACCAGGTAGTCCACGCGGATATTCGGGAAGCGGATCATCTCGATCTCGGCGTAGGTCTTGGTGTGCTCCAGCTCTCTTGTAAAGGGCGTGAGGCCGGAAAACTCCAGGGTGTCGAGATTCTGCCGCAGATAGGCGCTGAATTTTCCGGTGATCTCCGCTGCCTGCTTCGGGTCGACCGAGCAGAGCACCTGGATGGTCGAGAGCGTGTTGTACAGAAAGTGCGGCTGGATCTGCGTCATCATGATCTGAATGCGCTGCTCAGCCATCAGGGCCATCTCATGCCAGCGCACAAACTGCAGATGCAGCCAGATACAGTAAAACAAATTACAGTTGACCACCGCGATCGTCAGATAGCTGATCGGCAGGTTCCGGTAGTCCACAAAGGTGTCGACCAGTACGGAGACAATGATCACCGCCGTGTTGAGCAGGGGGATCCAGAGCTCGTTTTTTCTGTCAGGCATGAGCTCGTGGATCGACAAATAGACAAGCTCGCACAGCAGCAGCGCGCTGACGATGTGGCAGGTATACCCCAGCGGCCCGCGGTGGAAGGTATTTGCCGCGTCGATCCAGAAACAGAGATGACTGAAACAGGCCGTCAGATGGACCGCGCAGTTGACGCCGACCAGGATCCAGGCGGGCCGGTGCGTTTTCCGGCTGCTGACGACATAGAAAAACAGCAGTAGGATCAGCGGCCGGATCGAGTAGCCGAAGATGCCGATCACCGTGCGTCCGAAGGGATGCGTCCCATCCAGATCCAGCAGATAGCCCACCAGGTTTTGTGCGATCAGCGCCGCGATCAGGCCAATGATGAGCAGCATCATCCTGCGGTGTCTCTGGGGGAGATAGGGGTCGCCTGCCACGGCAAAGCACAGCCCAACAAGCTCCAGTACGACAGGGGCGACCAGCAGCCCCAGGATTTCCCTTCCGGCCATGTTTTCCCTGCCTCCCCTCATTTCGACGATATTGATTTTATTATAGCACAACAAATCCCCGGTGCAAAGAAAACAAATTGCTCCCTTCTCTTCCTTTTGGGAAGAGAGGGGAGCCTTGCTTTGTCGTGACTTGTCTTACTTGAGCATGCCGTTGACAATGGCCTGCACCAGAGCGGGGTCGTAGCCCTTGGCTCTGAGAGCGTTGATACGGGCCTGATCGTTGCCGTACTTGCCGTTGATGACATCTCTGGCAACAGAGTCATAGCCCTTGGACAGGCCGTTGACCAGATTCTGGACGGTCCAGTAATCATAGCCCGCCGCAGCCAGTCTCTGCTTGCGATCTTCGCCGTTGCCGTACTTGCCGTTCATCACATCGTAGGCCGCAGCCAGATCCTTGGACATACCACCGGCGATTCCGCCGAGAGACTCGTCGCTCATCTTCTCAATGATCTTATCGCTCATGTCTTGTTCCTCCTGTTTTTTTGGTTTTTTTGAGATTTGTTTTTCTGTTTGCATCTGAAAGATAACACACAAAGCGTCACACAAGTGTCACACGGAACAGGGAACATTCAAATGCTCTGCCGGTCGGTGTTATGGTAACACACCATGTCCAACAAATGTCCAGTAAAACCTGTGCTCTCTCAAAAGATTCATTTCGGCTCAAACACGCTTGATCAGCGTCAGCACATTGTACCCGCCAGCGCGCTCGTAGCCGACCTCGTCCATGGTCTTCTTCGCCATGAAGATGCCCAGACCCCCGATTTCCCGCTCTTCTGCCGGAAGGCTCACATCCGGGTCCTCTTTTTCCAAGGGGTTGAAAGCCACGCCGCTGTCGATGAAGGTGATGGTCACGGCCGGTTCCTCTGTCCGCTCAAGCCGAATCGTGGCCACACCGGTGCCTGGCGCGTAGGCATAGCTTGCAATGTTGACATAGACCTCTTCCACCGCCACGCTGATCTGCATCTGCGCCTTCATCGGACAGCCGACTTCCTCCAGCTGCTCCTCCACAAAAGACAGGACCTCCGGAAGCCGCTCAATCTCAGCCGGAAGCGTCAGTTCCCTGTATGTGTTGCTCATACACCGTCTCCTTTGTATTCCAGGCACAGCATCGTCAAATCGTCAAACTGCTCTGCGTCCTTCACAAAGCTGTCCACCGCTTTTCTCACGTTCTTTAGGATCTTCTCCGGCGAGGCCGTGGGATCTTCATTCATCGCCGCAAGCATCCGCTTCGTCCCGAACATCTCGTTTGCATCATTGGTTGCCTCGGGGACGCCGTCTGTATAGAGGAAGAGTTTCGAGCCCGGCGTCATATCCAGTTCATACTCCCGGTAGTGCACCCCTTCGATGCCGCCGATGACAAAACCGTGCTTGTCCTTCACCAGTTCAAATCGGTTGTCGGTCTGCGTGATCACGGGGTACTCATGTCCCGCGTTTGCCGCGACGACCTTGCCAGTGACCGTGTCCAGAATGCCGAGCCAGACCGTGACAAACATCTCCTCCCGGTTGTTGGCACAGATCTGCTTGTTGACCATCTGCAGCACCTCTGCCGGGCTTCGGCCCGCCATGGCGTAATTCTGCACCAGGATTTTGGAGACCATCATGAACAGGGCCGCGGGTACGCCCTTGCCGGACACGTCCGCCATCACCAGTCCCAGGTGTGTATTGTCGATCAGGAAGAAGTCATAGAAATCGCCGCCGACCTCCTTGGCCGGAGTCATCGTCGCATAGACATCAAACTCCGGGCGATCCGGAAAAGCCGGGAAAATATTCGGCAGCATATCCGCCTGGATGCGGGTGGCCAGCGCCAGTTCCGTGCCGATACGCTCTTTTTCCGCCGTGATGTCGGTGATCTGGGCGATATAGTCCCGCGTGCGCTTGGAGAGCGTGGCAAAGGACTCCGCCAGAATCTCAATCTCATCATCCGTGCGGTATACGTCCTCCATCTCGAAAGCCTGGTCCTCGCCGCTGAGGGCGTTGATGCGCCTGGTCATGTGCTCCAAAGGCTTGACCACTCTGCCGGCCAGTGCCAGCGCACCGAGGATTGCCAGCAGAACGATCGCGACCGTCAGAATCAGGATCGTCTGCGCGGAGTGCTTTGCCCCCTGCCGGAAGATGCCGAGCGCGCTGTCGTTGATCTGTTCGTAGCGAGTCAGCATGGCGGTGGTCGGCTGATCGGTCAGTTCCTTTTCCACCACGGAGAGGACCGCCCACCCCAGGGTATTCAGCGGCGCACCAGTCAGATAGTATTCTTTCCCGTTGATCCCAATCCGAGTCAAACCAGTCTGCTTACTGAGCGCCTCAGTGACAAATCCGGCCAACTCCGTATTTTCACTCCTGCGCAGATCCGGCGCTTCGTCCGAGGGTTCGGCCTTAAAGATGCCTTCCTCCTGCGGGGAAAAGAGCACCTGCCCGTTCTGATTGACAACGCAGAGAAAACCACCCTCTGAGGAAGTATTCCGGACATAATCGCTGATGGAGGTCAGAAAAACGTCTGCACCGACAACGGCAACCAGTTCACCGTCACGATAGACGGGGGCTGCGCAGACGATCCCGGGAATATCGGTAAAGGAGTCAAGCTCGACACCGGTAAAGATCAGCTCGCCCGCCTCGACCGCCTGGAGGTACCAGGGGCGCTGCCGTGTCTCGAAGTTGACGACTTCCCCGCTCTCGGAGAAATACTCCCCCGCGCGGTCGTCCACATAGATGATGCAGCCGTCATTCGTCGCGACAAAGCAGGAAGAGAGCTTGTCGGAATTTTTGAACATGGCCAACATGATCTCGCTCATGTTGGCAACCAGCCCCAGCGTCTCGGACTCTGCCGGGTCCACTCCCGCCTCGTGCTGCATCTGTACGGAGGCAATGCCGTCATTTGCCGCATCCGGCTCATAGTACGGATGGGGTGCGAAGCTGTCGGCATGCGCGAACAGCTCGCTTGCGAAGGCCTGCAGCGTCAGCACATCGGTGCGCACATCCGCAAAGAGGTCGTTTGCGATATACGCCTGCAGTGCCGTAGTCCGGGACATGGAGGTCTGCAGCACCGTCTGCATGGTCTCCTCAGAGACCGTCGTGATGGACGCTTGCTGTTCAAGGTTGACCTCCTGGACGACGCTTGTCAGATTCCTCTGTTGATACACGGACACCGCGGTATATGCCCCGATCAGAGCGATGATGAAGATCAGCATCAGGTTGAAGATCTTCTGCTGCAGACCGCCGATTTTGATTCCGCGTATGATTTTCATTCGATCGTCAGAATATCGGAGAAACCGGTCACCTCAAAGATCTCCATGATCGTTTCATTGACATTCTTTACCGTCATCTTGCCCTGCTTGTTCATGATCTTCTGCGCCGACAGCAGCACGCGCAGTCCAGCGGAAGAGATGTACTCCAGCGCCGTCATGTCGATGACGAGAGAAGTCACATCATCCAAGGACGCCTTCAGCTCTTTCTCAAGCTCCGGCGCAGAGGTCGTGTCCAGCCGTCCGCTCAGGGTGATACTCAGTTCTGCTGCATTGATGTTTTTTTCGATATTCAGCATAAGATGATTCCCTCCTATACGGGTATTCTGCTTTCATCAGCATATTATATCAAGTCCGTGCAGTAAATGTCCAGTATAAAATCCGAGATTGTCAAAAGACAATCCCGGACTTATGGAACATACACGATGGCGGTTTTCCGGAAAGCCTGAGCAATCCGCAGACAGGCCGAATAGGCAAGGCCCGCGGCATAGACATAGCTCAAAAGTGCCGGATTGTGGACGCAGAAGAAGCAGGCCACTGCCAGCAGGATGTTCGCGATCCCGTAGGCGAGATTCAGCCGCCACTTGCTCTCCATGCGTCTGGCCTCCATGGCGCGCATCACGTCCACTGCGCCGGAGAACAAATGGCCGATCAGCAGATAGAGCAGGATATAGATCGGCGGAATCTCCTGCAGGGTATAGGCGAACATGCCGAGGTCCAGCGCGATGATGCCCTGAAACAGGATCAGCCTGCCGCCCACCATATTCCGTGCCATGGAAAAGTAAAACCACAGAGAACGAAACCCCGCTACAAGCAGGACCACGCTGAGGATGAGCCCAATGAGTTTATAGCCCTCGTTCGGCACTTTCCAAAGCAAAACAGCCCCCAGCAGCATCATCAGTCCGCCAAAGACCGTCTTTACACGCTGCAGGCTTGTCACTGCCTTTCCCTCCTCCGCTGCTCCACCAGCTTGCGGAAATCCTTCATCCCGCGAAAGCCCTTTTCCCAGAAATCCACCGAGTAGCCGGCGAGCAGATTGCCGGACTGGTAGATCTTGTTTGTCACCATGCTCTTTTGCGCCAGAGCGGCGAGGAAAAACTTCCCCAGGAAGCTGTCGTTCTTTTCGCGCTCCCCGGCCTCCAGGTATTCCCGCTGATACTTTTCCAGGTCGAAGTCCTCGATCTCACAGCCGGAGAGCTTTTCTCCAAAGGCCTTCCAGTCGGCGCAGGCGTTGAGCTGCCGTTTTGTCAAAATGGCCCGGATCTCATCCTCCATGCCCGTGATCGCCGCGAAATCGCCGCGCCCGGTTTCGAAGCTCTCCCGTTCGCCGCGCAGGAATTTCATGGCCTCGATCATTTGGCAGAAGGCTTGCAGATAGTCCGAGGGATTGTCCTTCACCAGCTCCCGATAGCCGTCCCAGGCGGGCAGGTACTTGTAGCGCATGAAGCTGTAGTCCGGCAGATGTCCCGCCCGGCCGTGGCCCAGATTCATGACGGAGTTCTCGCTTGGATGGAACAGACTGCTGGTAAAGACCCCGTTTTCCAGATCGTCCTGCCCGGAGGGGTTGTGGCTGAATTTGACCAGCCTCTCCGTCCCGTCCGGCAGCAGCTCATAGAAATGGTAATTGGTGTTGTTGATTACCAGCGAGGGCGTCCCGGCAAAATTGCTGTGCGCCCAGGTGTCGGCCAGCACATGCATCGCAAGTCCTACCGCCTGCAGAGAACCGCCCTTA
>ONPY01000009.1 GCA_900319835.1 uncultured Eubacteriales bacterium
GCCGGGCTTGCTGACGCGGCGGAGGCCCTGGATGGCCTTCTCTTTGCCGGGGAGATACTTGAGGGTGATGCGGATGATGCCCTGGGTACCGTCGTCGATGACCTGGTAGTTCTTGATGTAGCCCTCGCTCAGAAGGATCTCAGCGATGGCCTTCTTCATCTTGGACGCAGGCACGTCAACGGACTCATGCTTGGCGCTTCCGGCGTTGCGGATGCGGGTCAGCATATCGGCAATGGGGTCGGTGATCTGCATGGTGGTTTATCCTCCTATATTTAGAGTTACCGGGTCGGGCCCGGTGTACACGCAGAGGTCCTGCGCCAATACATGATTGGCCGCAGCCTTTCCGCGCGTCAGAAGAAGCTCGCTCCACTCCGCTTCCCGGCTCCCGGGAAACTGGGGAAAACACAGGCTGTTTTCGTCGCAAGCCCAAAAACAGCGCTATGCTCCCTCCGAATCTCCACGCCGGAAATCCGCCTGTCAGAGGGCGATTCCGATATGCGCGAAAGCTCGAAAAGGGAGTGTGTGACTTGCTTCTTTATTCATTCGACGGGGGCGATCAAACCCCGCCGGACAAAACAACATTTTACAGGATTGTAACCTAATTTGTCAATCCTTTTTTCGGCATTTGCGCCGATTTTTTCCGGAAATTTTTGTGAAGGTTTCACGAAATTCCGAATCGGTAAGCCCATGGTAGGGGCGGCTATCAGCCGCCCGTGCAAGTTTGTGCTTACAACGGGCGGATGTTATCCGCCCCTACCTGGACTCAGACGCTTCTAATGCTTAGAAGCTGGCCTTTCTCACACCCGGGATCTGGCCCTTATAAGCCAGTTCGCGGAAGCAGATACGGCAGATGCCGTAGTTGCGCAGATAGGCGTGGGGGCGGCCGCAGATCTTGCAGCGGTTGTACTTGCGGGTGGAGAACTTCGCCGGGGCCTGCTGCTTCAGGATCATCGATTTCTTAGCCATTGATTCGTCCTCCTTAGCTCACGAAGGGAGCACCCATGAGCTTGAGCAGCTCGCGAGCCTCTTCGTCGGTCTGTGCGGTGGTGGTGATGGCAATGTTCATGCCGCGCAGCTTCTCGATCTTGTCGTACTCGATCTCGGGGAAGATGATCTGCTCCTTCAGACCGAGGCTGTAGTTGCCGCGTCCGTCGAAAGCGTCGGCGGAGATGCCGCGGAAGTCGCGGACACGGGGCAGAGCCACGTTGAACAGACGGTCGAGGAACTCCCACATGCGGTCCTGGCGAAGGGTGACCTTCACGCCGACCTTCATGCCTTCACGGAGCTTGAAGTTTGCCACGGACTTCTTGGCCACGGTCGCAACGGCGTGCTGACCGGTGATGGCGGAGATGTCCTTGATGACGGCCTCGAGAGCCTTGGCGTTATCCTTGCAGTCGCCGCAGCCGACGGAGACAACGATCTTGTCGATCTTGGGGATCTGCATGGGGGACTTGTACTGGAACTTCTCCATCAGAGCAGGAGCAACTTCCTTCACATACTTTTCCTTCATTCTGGTCATGTCAGTTTACTCCTTTCTCTCAGATTTCTGCGCCGCACTTCTTGCAGACGCGGACCTTCTTGCCGTCGGCGATCTTGTGGCCGACGCGGGTGCCCTTGCCGCACTTGGGGCAGACGAGCTGAACCTTGGCAGCGTAGATGGGGGTCTCGACCTTGATGATGCCGCCCTCTTCGCCCTGCTTCCGGGGCTTCTGATGCTTGGTGGCGACATTGACGCCCTCAACGATGACCTTCATCGCCTTGGGGTCGGCAACAAGGACCTTGCCCTGCTTGCCCTTGTCCTTGCCGGACAGAACGACAACTTTATCGTCTTTCTTAATGTTCATTCTCTGTGCCCTCCATTAAATCACTTCGGGAGCCAGCGACAGGATCTTCATGTACTCCTTGTCGCGGAGCTCACGGGCGACGGGTCCAAAGATACGGGTGCCGCGGGGGTTCTTGTCACCGGTGTTGATCAGAACCGCAGCGTTCTCGTCGAAGCGGACGTAGGTGCCGTCAGCGCGGCGAACGGGCTTGACGGTACGGACGACGACGGCCTTGACCACGTCGCCCTTCTTGACGGAGCCGCCGGGAGCCGCCTTGCGGACGGAGCAGACGATCACGTCGCCGATGCTGGCGTACTTGCGCTTGGAGCCGCCCAGCACGCGGATGCACTTGAGTTCCTTGGCGCCGGTATTGTCGGCGACCTTCAGATAAGTTTCCTGCTGAATCATTCTGGTGCGCCTCCTTACTTAGCCTTCTCAACGATCTCGACCACGCGCCATCTCTTGTCCTTGGACAGGGGGCGGGTCTCCATCACGCGCACGATATCGCCGACACCGCACTCGTTGTTCTCATCATGGGCCTTCAGACGGTAGGTCCGGCCGATGATCTTCTTATAGGTCTTGTGGGCAACACGGTCCTCGACGATGACGACGACGGTCTTGTCCATCTTGTCGGATACGACCTTGCCGACGCGGGTCTTCCGGGAAGTAGTTCTTTCTTCGTTCATGAATCCTTACCTCCTTAGTTCTGCTTCTCGCGCAGCACGGTCTTGACGCGTGCGATGTCGCGGCGGGTGGCAGAAATCTTGGTGGGGTTGTCAAGATGATTGGTGGCATGCTGCATACGGAGCATGAACAGATCCTTCTTCAGGTCGACCAGCTTGCTTTCCAGCTCGGCCACGGACATGGAGCGAATTTCGTTTGCCTTCATCTTATTCACCACCGTTCTCAGACTCGGTGCCCTTGGCGACGATCTTCGTCTTGATGGGCAGTTTGTGGCTGGCAAGGCGGAGAGCTTCGCGGGCGGTCTCTTCGGGCACGCCGGCGATCTCGAACATCACTCTGCCGGGCTTGACGACAGCGACCCAGTACTCGGGGGAGCCTTTACCGGAACCCATACGGGTCTCGGCGGGCTTGGCGGTAACGGGCTTGTCGGGGAAAATCTTGATCCAGACCTGACCACCGCGCTTGGTATAACGGGTCATGGCGATACGAGCTGCCTCGATCTGGTTGGAGGTGATCCAGCCGGGCTCCTGCGCGGCCAGACCGAACTCACCGTAGTTGACAACGTTGCCGCGGGTGGCTTTGCCCTTCATGCGGCCGCGCTGTACTCTGCGGTATTTAACTCTCTTGGGCATTAACATTAGTTGTTGCCTCCTTCCTGAGCGGGAGCGGCGGGACGGGGCCCGCGGTTGAAGCCGCCCTGGCCGGCGGGACGGGCGCCGTAGGGACGGCGGTCGCCGGACTGCGGGGCGCGGTTATCGCGGTTGTCGCGGTTGAAGCCGCCCTGACGGCGGTCATCGCGGCGGCCGCCGCGGCGGTCGTCACGGCGACGGCGGTCGCCGGCGGGCTTGGAGAGATCCATGGTACGCGGGGTGGTGCGCAGGGTCTGGGAGAGGACCTCGCCCTTGTAGATCCAAACCTTGACGCCGATGCGGCCGTAAGTGGTGTTGGCCTCGGCAAAGCCGTACTCGATGTCGGCACGGATGGTCTGCAGGGGGATGGTGCCCTCGTGGTAGCACTCGCTGCGGGCGATCTCAGCGCCGCCCAGACGGCCGCCGCACTTGACCTTGATGCCGCGGGCGCCCATGCGCATGGCGCGGCCCATGGCGTTCTTCATGGCGCGGCGGAAGCCGATGCGCTTCTCGAGCTGCTGGGCGATGTTCTCGGCCACCAGCTGAGCGTTGGTATCGGGGGTGCGCACTTCGACGATGGAGAGAGCGACGGGCTTGCCGATCATCTTCTCGACCTCGACGCGCAGCTTCTCGATCTGCTCGCCGCCTTTGCCGATGACGACGCCGGGTCTGGAGCAGTGGATATAGATGCGGACCTTGGCGGAATCGCGCTCGATCTCGATGGTGGGAACACCGGCGGAATAGAGGGTCTTCTTCAGGAACTCGCGGATCTTGTAATCCTCGACGATCAGATCGCCGACCTTATCCTCGCGAGCATACCAACGGGAATCCCAGTCCTTAATAACGCCTACACGCAGGCCGTGGGGATTAACTTTCTGTCCCATAATTCTGCCTCCTTCCCTTAGTCTCTCTCAGCCACGGCGATGGTGATGTGGCTGGTGCGCTTGTTGATGCGGTACATACGGCCCTGAGCTCTGGGCATGCCCCGCTTGAGGATGGGACCGGCGCCGACGTAGGTCTGGCACACGTAGAGCTTCTCGGGATCCATTTCAAAGTTGTTCTCGGCATTGGCCATGGCGCTCTTGAGCACCTTGATCATCAGCTCGCAGCCGGCCTTGGGGGTGTTCTCCATCAGGGCCAGGGCAAGCTTGGCGTCCTTGCCGCGGATCATGTTGCAGATGATCTCAACCTTGCGGGGAGAAATACGGGCGTATTTGTGCTCCGCACGGGCAATTTTCTTTTCGTCCATTGTTTCTCCTCCTTACTTGCCGGTCTTGCTGCCGGCGTGGCCGCGGAAGGTGCGGGTGGGGGCGAACTCGCCCAGCTTGTGACCGACCATATCCTCGGTGACGTACACGGGCACATGACGGCGGCCGTCGTGGACGGCGATGGTGTGTCCGACGAAGGACGGGAAGATCGTGGAGGAACGGCTCCAGGTCTTGACGACCTGCTTGTTGCCGTTCTTGTTCATCTCATCGACTCTCTTCAGCAGCTCGGGAGCGGCGAAGGGGCCTTTCTTAATGCTTCTGCTCATTGTTCGTTCCCTCCTTACTTCGCGTTGCGGCGCTTGACGATAAACTTATCGGTGCGGTTCTTCGTCTTGCGGGTCTTGTAACCCAGGGCGGGCTTGCCCCAAGGAGTGACAGGGCCGGGACGGCCGACAGGGGACTTGCCTTCGCCGCCGCCGTGAGGGTGGTCCACCGGGTTCATGACGGAGCCGCGGACGGTGGGACGGATGCCCATGTGGCGTTTGCGGCCGGCCTTGCCGATGTGGACGTTGGCGTGGTCGATGTTGCCGACCTGGCCGATGGTGGCGTAGCAGTCCATGCGGACCTTGCGCATCTCACCGGAGGGCAGGCGGACGGTGGCCATGCCGTTCTCCTTGGCCATCAGCTGGGCGGCGACGCCCGCGCTGCGGACAAGCTGAGCACCCTTGCCGGGGTAGAGCTCGATGTTGTGGATGACGGTGCCGACGGGGATGTTGGCCATGGGCAGGGCGTTGCCGGGCTTGATGTCGGCAGCGGCGGAGGCCATGATCACGTCGCCCTCGTTCAGGCCGACAGGGGCCAGAATGTAGCGGCGCTCGCCGTCAGTGTACTCAACCAGCGCGATGTAGGCGCTGCGGTTGGGGTCGTACTCCAGGCGGAGAACCTTGCCCTCGACGTCCAGCTTGTTGCGCTTGAAGTCGACGACGCGGTACTTCTGCCGGTTGCCGCCGCCCTGGTGGCGGACGGTGATGTGGCCGTAGCTGTTGCGGCCGGCGTTCTTCTTGAGGACCTCGGTCAGGCTCTTCTCGGGCTTGACGTGCTTGGCAACTCCGTCAAAGCCGGAGACGCTCATGTGGCGTCTGGAAGGAGTAGTCGGTCTGTAGGTTTTAATAGCCATTCTGTTCTTCCTCCTTATGCCATGCCTTCAAAGAGCTCGATGTTCTTGGAATCGGCGCTCAGCTTGACAACGGCCTTTTTCCAGGAAGCGGTCTTGCCCATGGGGTAAGCGCCCTGGCGCTTGGCCTTGCCGCGGACGTGCTCAGTGGTGACCTTGATCACGGTGACGTCGAAGATCTCCTCGACGGCCTTCTTGATCTCGATCTTGTTGGCGTCCTTGGCGACCTCAAAGGCATACTTCTTGATGTCCAGGTCTTCCATGGACTGCTCGGTGATGATGGGGCGGATGATGACATCGTATGCGGTCTTCATCAGGCGAACACCTCCTCGATCTTGGCAAGGGCAGCCTTGTCAACAACCATCTTGCCGTTGGTCAGAATCATATAGGGGCTCAGGACGTTGGCGAAGGTGGTCTCCACGCCCTCGATGTTGCGGGCGGACTTGACGACGTTCTCGTCCACGTTCTCGGTGACGACCAGGGCTTTGCCCTCGGCGCCGATCTTGCTGAGGAAGGTCTTGAAGGTCTTGGTCTTGATCTCGTCCATCTTCAGGCCGTCAACGACCAGGATCTCGCCCTCGGCAGCCTTGGAGGACAGAGCGGACTTGAGAGCCAGGCGTCTGACCTTCTTGTTGAGGGTGTAGCTGTAATCCCGGGGCTTGGGAGCAAAGGCGACGCCGCCGTGGTACCACACGGGGGAGCCGGCATAGCCGGCGCGGGCGCGGCCGGTGCCCTTCTGGCGCCAGGGCTTGCGGGTGGTGTAGCTGACCTCACCCTTGGTGAGGGCGCTCTGGGTGCCCTGACGGCAGTTGGCCAGGTGATTCTTGACCACGTCGTGCAGGACGCTCTTGTTCGGCTCAACGCCGAAGATGGCCTCGGAGAGCTCGATCTCGCCGATCTTCTCGCCTGCCATATTAAAAACGTTAGCAGTAGGCATTTATGCTGCTCTCCTTTCCTTAGCGAGTACGGGCGGAAGCCTTCTGGGGATTGCCGCGACCAGACTGCTTCTGCGGGTTGAGGGTGACCTGACCGGCATCGCCCTTCTTGACGGGCTGAACCTTGACGGTATCCTTGATATAAACGATGCTGCCCTTGGGGCCGGGAACGGCGCCGCGGATGGCGATGAGGTTCAGCTCGGCATCGACCTTGACCACGTCAAGGTTCTGCACGGTGACCTGATCGACGCCCATGTGACCAGCCTGCTTCTTGCCCGGGAAGATCCGGGAAGGATCGGTGCTGGAGCCCATGGAACCGGCGTGACGGTGAACGGGGCCGCCGCCGTGGCTGGTGGGGGTACGGCCCTGGCCGAAGCGCTTGATGACGCCGGCGTAGCCCTTGCCCTTGCTGGTGCCGGTCACGTCGACCTTGTCGCCCTCGGCGAACATGTCGGCCTTGACCACGTCACCGACTTCCAGCTTGCTGGTGTCGGCCAGACGGAACTCTTTGAGGTGCTTGACCATGCCCACGCCGGCCTTCTTCAGGTGGCCTGCCTCGGGCTGGCTCAGCTTCTTCTCGGCCACTTCCTCGTAGCCGAACTGGACGGCGTCATAGCCTTCCTTTTCCTTGGTCATCTTCTGGACGACCACGCAGGGGCCGGCCTCGATGACGGTCACGGGAATGACCTTGCCGGCCTCATCGAAGATCTGCGTCATGCCGACCTTCTTGCCGATGATGGCTTTCTTCATGAAAATATTTCCTCCTAATGGTTATTGGTTGCCTCGCATACGGCCGTGCCCAGAGGCTGGCAACTTAACCCGTCCGCCGACGCAAGCGACGGACTATGGGTCATTCAAAATGATTTTTCCTCTTTGGCTCCCCTGCCAAGGGGAGCTGGCGCGCAGCGCCTGAGGGGTTTGTGGGCCCGATCACGCGATCGGGAGGGATTCGGTGTTTGCCTCAGGCAGACGATGGTGAAGCCGCTGAAAGCAGATCCCGAGGGATTTTTCGTCGGAGCAAGGCGCTTTCTTGCAGGAAACCTTTGTGTATTTCAAGAGGAAGCAACGCCGCGCCGGCGGAAAAGCGCCAGGAGACGCCGAGGCGGATTCACCGGAGTTTGCCTTAATTAGAGCTTGATCTCGATCTCGACGCCGGCGGGAACCTCGAGGTTCATCAGGGCCTCGACGGTCTTCTGGGTGGGGGCGATGATGTCGATGAGGCGCTTGTGTGTGCGGCGCTCGAACTGCTCACGGCTGTCCTTGTACTTGTGGACGGCGCGCAGGATGGTGACGATCTCGGTCTTGGTGGGCAGGGGGATGGGGCCGGAGACCTTTGCATCGGTGCGCTTGGCGGCCTCAACGATGGTCTCGGCAGCCTTGTCGATGAGCTGGTGATCGTAAGCCTTGAGGCGGATGCGGATCATGTTCTTGCTGTTTGCCATGGTTTGTGCTCTCCTTTTTCGTACGTTTTGTTTGGCGGCATTGGGTCCCGCCATTATGCGTACGGATGAAACCGTAAAATCCTATACACACAACCGTGCGTATCAGACCGCGTCCGAAAAACAAACCGGCTGTTAAGGCCGGTTTCGTCCTCCGCCCGCGCGATATACGCGTGTATCGGAGAGGTTTCAGCCGCCCGATTGTGTGCCGAAAACAATCGGCACCGGACATACTCCACGGAAGTTACCTCGGTTCCCCGAGCAATCTCCCGCTTCATCGCATAATACGAGCGTGTCTTCGCACGCGCGCTCCAATAATATATCAGCGCTGACAGCATATGTCAAGAGAATTTTTGTGATTTTCGGAGAAAATTTTTTCGTATTTTTGTCAGGGTTTCACAACGTTTCCTTTCAACCCGGCAAAAGAGGATTATCAGAACGGTAACAAACGCAGGCCGCAGCGTGTGCCGCGGCCCGTCAGATCACAAGATGTGGTGCTTTTAGGCTCATGGGGAAGTTTCCCTTGTGCCGCTCCCCTCTTTTTTGCCCGGCGTCAGTGCGAGAAGCACCGCCAGGACGCAGGGCGCCAGGGTGCGGAAGGTAAACCAGTAGTGGATGCAGGAGTGGTTGCACATGCCCAGGATCCAGAACAGCGGGATCAGGAAGGGCGGCACAAGGCGCAGCGCTTCGCGGCTGGTTGGAAAGCGCCAGCCCTGGCGGCGGCCCAGAAGTCCGATGGCTGCGGCTGCGGCTGCATACAGAACCGTCAGTACATTGACCCAGCCCGTGGCAAACAGCTCTCTTCCGTTGCGAAGAAGCGTTCCCAGGCGGGAGGCGGATTCCTCCCCCACCGAGGCGGAGGCCCGGATGGACACAGTGGTCAGCACGTTCTGCAGGAAACTCTCTCCCTGCCAGATCCAAGCCAGCAGCCATTTTGCCGCCCACATGCCGCCGAATCCGGCCAGCCAGAGCACGCTGTACCAGCCGAGTCGCTTGAGCCCGCTCTCTCTCCCCTTCCCATCCAAGGCGCAGAGCAGGCAGAGGGGAACCGTCAGCGTGATGGAGGGCATGGTCAGCAGATCCAGATACGCCGCTAGGATTCCCACTACCAGAAAGAAGCCGGGAAGGAGCCGCTCTCTGCGTTTTCCCGCCGGATTCCACACCAGCAGCAGCGAAGAAAGTAGCATCAGAAGACTCATGCTGGCGTACTGCAGGCTCCGTGCCACAGAACTGGGCGCCAGCAGCAGCAGCATGAGCGCAAAGGGCACGGCTGCCCGCGGTGCCTTTTTCAGCAGCAGCGCAAGTGCCGCCAGACCGAGCAGCGTCTCCGCTGCAAAGTACAGCAGGCGGATCTGGTCGTAGTTGAACAGGCACAGCAGCGGCTTGAGAAAAACCAGGTAGCCGTGCCAGTAGCGGGAATAGCTCATGCTCCGGCCGCCGTTTTCATAGCCGTAGAGATCCAGGAAGCTCTTGATGGGGTTGACATACTCCTCGCCGAAGAACATGATCCCCTCCCTGTCCGGGAAGCTCGCCCCCACAAGGCCGGGGGTCGCGAGGAAATAGTTCCCGATCACCCGCTCCGTCAAACTCTCTGTTCCGGGGTAGGCGGCCTCCAGCAAAAGCAGCGCGTCGGTGAAGTTGTCCTGGTCGTGGCCGGAAAGCGGATCGGTCTTCACGATCTCCTCCGGCAAAAAGGCGTGGAGGGATTCGTAACACTCATCCTGCATGGCAGAGACAGGCAGAAGGTAGGCCAGAGCGAGAAGAACAAACCCAAGCACGACGCATAACAGCAGAATCAGGATGCTGTTTCGGATGGTTTTCATCGCGAGTTTTCCCTCTTTTCTCTGACGCGGATGGGCCGCATCCGTTTATTTGTGGTACAGCTTCTTGGCCTGGTATCGGGGCTCGAAGGAGATGTTGACGCCCAGCTTCTTGAACAGCTCCTCGTCCACATGGGAGAGAATGACCGTGGAGTGCGCCTCGCAGCCCTTGAGCCGGGCCAACTGGTCGATGGCCAGATCCGCCATGGGGTTGGTGACCGCGCAGATGGTCAGGGCGATCAGCAGCTCATCCGTGTGCAGGCGGGGGTTGTGGTTGCCCAGGTGCTCCACCTTGAGGTGCTGGATGGGCTTGATGACCCCAGGGGCGATGAGCGGCAGCTTCTTGTCGATGCCGGCCAGGGCCTTGAGGGCGTTGATGAGGCAGGCGGAGGAAGCCCCCAGCAGAGAGGTGGTCTTTCCCGTGACGATGCGCCCGTCGTTGAGCTCCAGCGCCACGGCGGGGCCGTCGCTCTCCTCCTGTTTTTTCAGTGCCGCGCCCACCACGGGCCGGTCGGCGGCGGAGATGCCCAGGGAGTTCATAATCAGCTCGATCTTGCGGATCTCGCTCGGATCGGACAGGCCCTTGCGGGCGGAGACGGCGGCGGCGTACCAGCGGCGGATGATCTCCTGCTTGCTTGCCTCACAGCAGACGGCGTCGTCGGAGATGCAGAAGCCCACCATGTTCACGCCCATGTCCGTGGGGGATTTGTAGGGGCTCTCGCCGTAGATGGTCTTGAAGATGGCCTCCAGCACCGGGAAGATTTCCACATCGCGGTTGTAGTTGACGGTGGTGACCCCATAGGCATCGAGGTGGAAGGGGTCGATCATATTCACGTCATCCAGGTCCGCGGTGGCGGCCTCGTAGGCCAGGTTCACCGGGTGCTTGAGCGGCAGGTTCCAGACCGGGAAGGTCTCGAACTTGGCATAGCCGGCGCTGATGCCGCGCTTGTGCTCGTGGTAGAGCTGGCTGAGGCAGGTGGCCATTTTGCCGCTGCCGGGGCCGGGGGCGGTGACCACGATGAGGCTGCGCTCGGTCTCGATGTAGTCGTTCTTCCCGAAGCCCTCGTCCGAGACGATCAGGGGCACGTTTGCCGGGTAGTCCGGAATGATGTAGTGCAGGTAGGTGCGGATGCCCAGCACCTCCAGGCGCTTGCGGAAGGCGTCGGCGATGGCCTGGCCGCGGTAGTGGGTGATGACCACGGAGCCGATGTACAGCCCGATGCCCCGGAAGGCGTCGATCAGGCGGAGGGTGTCGTCCTCATAGGTGATGCCCAGATCGCCGCGGCGCTTGGAGCGCTCGATATCGTCGGCAGAGATGGCGATGACGATCTCGGCCTCGTCCTTCATCTCCAACAGCATCTTGACCTTGCTGTCCGGCTCGAAGCCCGGGAGCACCCGGGAGGCGTGGTAGTCGTCAAAGAGCTTGCCGCCGAATTCCAGATACAGCTTGCCGCCGAATTTGCTGATGCGGTCGCGGATATTCTGGGACTGGAGCTTCACATATTTCTCGTTGTCAAAGCCGATGCGGTTCATCTGGGACCCTCCCCCTTTTTCTTTCTCACGAAAAAGTATTTTACCATACAAAGCCTTTGCCGACAAGTCAGCAAGATAAGACTTTTTTTATTCATATTCTTGTGCTAAAATGTAATTTGTATTGGTATCTCCAAATACCCGAAAGAAAGGCATACAGGCATGGGACTTTTTGACAAGCTTTTCGGAAGCTACACGGATCGGGAGCTCAAACGCATCACACCGATTGCCGACAAAATAGAGGCGCTGGCCGACTCGTACGCCGCCATGACGGATGAGCAGCTGCGCGCAAAGACCGACGAATTCAAGCAGCGCCTGCAAAACGGCGAGGATCTCGACAGCATCCTGCCCGAGGCCTTCGCCACCGTGCGGGAGGCGAGCTGGCGCGTACTGGGCATGCGCCCCTTCCGGGTGCAGCTGATCGGCGGCATCGTCCTGCACCAGGGGCGCATTGCCGAGATGAAGACCGGCGAGGGCAAGACCCTGGTGGCCGTGCTGCCCGCCTACCTCAACGCCCTGACAGGCGAGGGCGTACACATCGTCACCGTCAACGACTACCTGGCCCGCCGCGACAGCGAGTGGATGGGCAAGGTGCACCGCTTCCTGGGCCTCACCGTGGGCCTGATCGTCCACGGTCTGAGCAATGAGGAGCGGCGCGAGGCCTACAACTGCGACATCACCTACGGCACCAACAACGAGATGGGCTTTGACTACCTGCGCGACAACATGGCCCTCTACAAGGCTGACATGGTGCAGCGCGGCCACGCCTTCGCCATCGTGGACGAGGTGGACTCCATCCTCATCGACGAGGCCAGGACCCCTCTCATCATCTCCGGCCAGGGGGACGAGAGCACCGACCTCTACCGCCAGGCAGACGATTTTGTCTGCCGTCTGAAGAAGATCGTCTACGCCTCCGTGGACGAGAAAGAGGAGGAGAGCGAGGATCTCGATGCCGACTACGTCGTCGACGAGAAGGCCCGCACCGCCACGCTCACCGCCCGCGGCATCGCCAAGGCCGAGCGCGCCTTCGGGCTGGAGAACCTGGCGGACATGGAAAACGCCACGCTCTCCCACCACATCAACCAGGCGCTCAAGGCCCACGGCATCATGAAGCGGGACATCGACTACATCGTCAAGGACGGGGAGATCATCATCGTTGACGAGTTCACCGGCCGTCTGATGCTGGGCCGCCGCTACTCCGAGGGGCTCCACCAGGCCATCGAGGCCAAGGAGCACGTGGATGTGCAGAAGGAGAACAAGACGCTCGCCACCATCACCTTCCAGAACTACTTCCGTCTCTACGGCAAGCTCTCCGGCATGACCGGCACCGCCGCCACCGAGGCGGAGGAGTTTGCCGCCATCTACAAGCTGGACATTATCGAGATCCCCACCAACAAGCCGGTCATCCGCAAGGACCACCCGGACGTGGTGTTCAAGAACGACATCGGCAAGAACCGCGCCATCATCGACCAGATCGTGGCCTGCCACGAGAAGGGCCAGCCGGTGCTGGTGGGCACGGTCTCGATTGAGAAGAGCGAATACATCTCTTCCTTATTAAAAAGGAAGGGCATCCCCCACACGGTGCTCAACGCCAAGTACCACGAGAAGGAAGCCGAGATCGTGGCCCAGGCGGGCAAGCTCGGTGCCGTCACCATCGCCACCAACATGGCCGGCCGCGGCACCGACATCACCCTCGGCGGCAACGCGGAGTTCCTGTCCAAGGCCGATCTGAGAAAGGCCGGCTTTGACGACGCGGTGATCGCGGAGGCCACCGGCTACGCCGAGACCGGGGACGAGAACATCCTCGCCGCCCGCGAGCTCTTCCGCCAGAAGATGGCCGAGCACAAAAAAGAGACCGACGCGGAGGCCGAGAAGGTCAAGGCGGTGGGCGGTCTCTTCATCCTGGGCACCGAGCGGCACGAGTCGCGCCGCATCGACAACCAGCTCCGCGGCCGCGCCGGCCGTCAGGGCGACCCGGGCGAGAGCCGCTTCTACCTCGCCATGACGGACGACGTCATGCGTCTCTTCGGCTCCGAGCGCGTGATGAGCATGATGGACGCGCTGAAGGTGGACGACGACACGCCGCTGGACCACAAGATGCTCTCCGGCGCCATCGAGCAGGCGCAGAAGACCGTCGAGAGCCGCAACTTCCAGACCCGCAAGGCGGTGCTGGAGTATGACGACGTAATGAACCAGCAGCGCAACATCATCTACGGCGAGCGCCGCAAGGTCCTCGACGGGGAGGATCTGCAGAGCCAGATCATGAGCATGATCCACGAGTTTGTTGCCGGCACTGTCACCGACGGTCTGGCCGGCACCGGTGCGGAAAACCAGCAGCAGCTCGACACCGCCCTCCAGCCCTTTGAAAAGCTCTTCCTGCGCCCGGGCTCTCTCAAGCTCGCGGACTTCGGCGGCTACGCCAAGTGCGACGCCGTCACCCAGGCGGTGGATCAGATCGCCGAGCAGGTCTACGCCGCGCGCGAGGAGGCCTTCGGCCCCGCCCCCAACGGCACGCCGCTGATGCGGGAGCTGGAGCGGGTCATCATGCTGCGCGTGGTGGACGAGTACTGGATGGACCACATCGACGCCATGGCGGAGCTCAAGCGCGGCATCGGTCTGAGAGGCTACGGCTCTGTCAAGCCCATCGACGCTTACAAGCAGGAGGGCTTCGACATGTTCGAGGCCATGGTCCACGGCATCCGCGAGGAGACCGTGCGCCGTCTCTACACTGTGCGCATCCGCCGCGAGGCGCCCATCGAGCGCAAGAGCGTGGCCAGAAACGCCGCCGAGAACGTTGGCGGAGAGCCGGTCAAGAAAAAGCCCGTCAAGAAAATCCCGAAGCCCGGCCGCAACGATCCCTGTCCCTGCGGCAAGATGAAGGCCGACGGCAGCCGCCGGCTCAAATACAAGGAGTGCTGCGGGCGGAATGAAAAATAAGCCTTTCCCTTAACAAGAGGTAATTATGGCATTTATCGAAGAAAGCAAAAACGGACTGGTGTACATGCGCTCTGACCGCATCGGGGCGCAGCACGCCTTCACCACCCGCTTCGGCGGCGTGAGCACGGGAGACTTTGCCTCCCTCAACCTCGGCTCCAACCGCGGCGACGACGAGGAAAACGTGCGGGAGAACTACACCCGCCTCTGCGCCCTGTTTGGCGTGGGGCCGGATGACGCCGCCGTCACCAACCAGGTACATAAGAACACCGTCCTCATCGTGACAAAGCAGGACAGGCACGTCTGTCTCGGCCCCACGCCCTACGAGTGCGACGGCATCGTCACGGCCGAGCGCGGCCTGCCCATCTTCTGCTTCACCGCCGACTGTGTGCCGGTGCTGCTCTGGGACGGGATCCACTCCGTCGCCGCCGCTGTCCACTGCGGCTGGCGCAGCTCCGTGGGCGACATTTTGAAAAACGCACTGGAGACCATGAGCGCGCTCGGCGCCGCGCCCGAGACGGTCTGCGCCGCCATCGGCCCCGCCATCGGCAAGTGCTGCTTTGAGACCGACGACGACGTGCCCGAGGCCATCACCGCCTGGCTCGGCGGGGACACGGAGGGGCTCTTTGTACGCCGGGACGACGGCAAGACCCTGGTGGACCTGCGCCGCGCCAACGCCCGCAGGCTCAACCAGCTGGGCGTGCCGGAGGAGAACATCGACATCTCCTCGGAGTGCACCTTCTGCCGCCACGACAAATACTGGTCCCACCGCTACACCCACGGCCGGCGGGGCAGCCAGGCCGCGGGCATCATGCTCTGAGGTGAAGCCATGAAAAAACGTGTGTTCGCCCTGCTGCTGGCCCTGGCCATGCTGCTCTCCCTGCCCGGCTGCGGCGTCCGGGATCCCAGTCTCACCGGCGACGGCGTCCCCCTGTCCACCAAGGGCAAGGATGTGACCCGCGCCAAGGCCGCCGACAACGTCTTCTCCCTCAACTGCAACGAGAACTACAGCTTCAACCCTATCCTCGCCACCAACCACTCCAACCAGCTGGTGTGCAACCTGGTGTACGAGAACATGGTGGAGCTGGACAACGAGTTCAACGTCATCCCCAACGTCCTCGACGCGGGCACCCCCAACGAGAGCGCCACCTACTGGATCTTTGAGATCCAGCCCGGCCACGTCTTTCACGACGGCAGCCCCGTCACCGGCGCCGACATCCGCTACTCGCTCGAGCGCGTGGTCGCCACCCAGGACCGCTACAAGGGCCGCTTTGCCAGCTACCAGGGCTCCGGCTATGACGAGAAGAACTTCTATGTCACCCTGGGCATCGGGGACACGCAGTTCAACAAGCTGCTCAACATCCCCATCATCAAATCCGGCAGCATGGATGAGAAGCGCCCCCTGGGCTCCGGCCCCTACACCTACAACGAGGATGAGACCATGCTGGTGGCCTACGAGGGCTACCCCGGCTACGCGGACCTGCCGGTGGATGAAGTCCACCTGGTCAGCCACGCCACCGCCGACGCGATCCTGGAAAACTTCGAGGACGGCGTCATCGACGCGGTCACCAACGACCCCTCCAGCTACACCAACCTCGGCTACTCCGCCTCCAACGAGATCCGCAACTTCAACACCACCAACCTCCACTACATCATGTTCAACGAGGAGGGCATCATCGCCAGGTACAGCGGCTTCCGCCAGGCTCTGGTCTACGCCTTCGACCGGCAGAATTTTGCGGAGAACCTGATGCACGGCAACGCCGTGGCCGCCGCGGTGCCCATGCACCCCAGCGATCCGGATTACCCCACAGACTACGCCTCCTCCTTAACCTATAACCTGGAACTCTGCCGCGTGGTGCTGGAGAACGCCGGCATCCGCGACTATGATGACGACGGGATGCTGGAGTACATGTCCGGCTCGGCCCAGGACATCGACGTCAACTTCATCGTCTGCTCCGATTCCAGCGCCAAGACCGGTGTCGTGCGCCGCTTTGCCAGCGACATGGAGTCCATCGGCATCAAGGTCACCGTCCGGGAGCTGACCTGGGACGAGTATCTCACCGCCCTGGAGGAGGGCGACTTCGACATGTACTATGGCGAGGTCAAGCTGCGCAACAACTTCGATTTGACGGAGCTGCTCGACCCGGACAGCGATCTCAACTACTCCCGCAGCCGGGACACGGGCTATGTTGCCATGATCAACAATTACCTCTCCTGCGCCCCCGCCCAGCGCTCGGCGGTCTATCAGCAGCTCTGCGAGTACATCAACACCAACGGCGCGCTGATCTCCATCGGCTTTGAGAGCCAGCAGCTCATCGTGCACCGCGGCGTGATCCGAGGATTGGACCCGAATATCGGCAATCCCCTGTACAACTTCCAGAACTGGGAGATCATGCTGGACTAGATTCGATGAAATGCAAGCATTTCATCGAGTTTGCAGCCCGCTGCGCGCACTCGTCCCTAAAGGGACTAGGCGCGTTTAAGGAAAGGCTCCGCCTTTTCTATGCGCCGTCGCTTTGCTCGCACACTTGCGGTCTGAGAAGTGTTTTTTGTCAGGCGCATGTCCTGACAAAAAACGGTTTTAATTGCTTTCGCTCACGCGAAAGTACATTTCGGCAATTCGTTTCGTTGTTCGAATTAAAATGAAAGGGAGAAAAGACCATGACTGACAGAGAACTCTTATCCCGCGCCAAAGCCGCGTCCCTGAACGCCTATGTCCCCTATTCCCGCTTTGCCGTCGGCGCCGCGCTCGAGTGCTCGGACGGCACCGTCTTCACCGGCTGCAACGTCGAAAACGCCGCCCTGGGCTCCACCATCTGCGCCGAGCGCACCGCCTGCTGCAAGGCCGTCAGCGAGGGCCGCCGGGAGTTTCGCCGCATCGCCATCTATGCCGACAGCGAAAACTGGTGTACCCCCTGCGGCGCCTGCCGGCAGTTCCTGGCGGAGTTTTCCCCGGATATGGAGGTGCTCTGCGCCAAGGCCGGGGACCGCTACGTCAGCTACAAGCTCTCCGAGCTGCTGCCGCACACCTTCAACTACTGATGGAGCTGGAGAGCCTGCGGATCTTCCTGGCCGCAGCCGGGGCCGGCGGCTTTTCCCAGGCGGCGCGGCTGCTGTATATCAGCCACTCCACCGTCTCCCGCCGGGTGTCCGCGCTGGAGCGGGAGCTGGGCGTCAAGCTCTTTGACCGCGGCGGCAGAACCCAGACGCTCACCAAGGCGGGCCGGGTCCTGGAGGCGGAGGCCGTCCGCCTCATCCGCATCGCTGACGAGGCCAAGGAAAAGCTCGCCGCATACAAAACGGAATAAGAAAAACGCTGCCGTTTGGCAGCGTTTTTCCATTTCTGTCTTTCTTCGGAAAACAGCGCTTTATTCCGCCGGGTGCTTGCGGGTGGGCTTGACGTTGAGATCGGGGTCGATCGTCCCCTCGATCGCGCCGTTCCTATCCTCGAAAGCCCGGATGTCCTGCCGGATTAAAACCAGAATGTGACTGTTGACAGAGCGTCCCTCATAGTCTGCCACGTAGCTGAGCTTTTCCAGCATCTCCTCTTCAATCCGGATTGACACACTCTTAATTGCCATAAAACCACCTCGTTCAGATATACAATGGATTTACTTTATGGCTTTTATGCGTTATGATGTTTGAAACAGATATACCATATATCTATTATTCGAGGAGACCGCCATGGAACTCTATCGTAAAATGTACGCGATTGTTTGTACGGCAGCTTCAGAGGCCATTGATCAGATTGAACGGGAGCGCGCGCCGGAGACGGCGGCACATCTACTGCGTACCGCCCTGCTGGAAGCAGAGGAACTGTACATCAGCGCCGACGAAACTCCGGACGGCTGAGCCTGCCTTATTTCATCAGCTGCCCCGGGCTGATCCCGAAGCTGGCCTTGAAGGCCCGGTGGAAAGCGGAGTAGTCCCCATAGCCGCTGCTCTCGGCGGCCTTGGCGGCGGTCACCCCCTCCCGGATGAGGCGGGCCGCGTTGATCAGCCGCTTCTGCCGGATGTAGGCGTGTACGGTGACGCCGGTCTGGGTCTTGAAGTAGCGCATGAAGTGGTAGCGGCTCATGAACACGGACTCTGCCAGCGCGTCCACAGTCAGCTCCGTGCCGAGATTTTCGTTGATGGTGCTCAGCACCTGGCGGATCTTCGGGTCCGCCGGGGCGTCGAGACGCGCCGGCGCCGCCTCGCCCAGCCGCCCGATCCGGATCAGCAGCTGCACGATCCTCGTCTCACACATCGTCTGCGCGCCGAAGCAGCCCTCCTTCTGCTCGCTCTCGTAGGCCGCCACCGCCTGCTGCAGCTCCTCCTGCTGCCTGGCCGTGGCCGTCAGCAGATGCCGCCCCCGGCGATCCGCCAGATCAAAGCAGTCAAAGAGCCCCGCCCCCGGAAAGGAGCGCTCAAAGTACTGCCGGTCCAGATAGAGGATGATCCGCTCGTAGGGGATGCTCCGGTCGATCTGCGCCTTGTGGATGGTGTGGTGCCGCACCAGCAGCACGGTCCAGGGCTCAAGCGCGTAGCTGCGGTCCTCCACCAGATAGTCCACCCGCCCGGAGAGCAGGATCACCAGCTTGTCAAACTCGTGGAAGTGGTAGTCCAGCTCCTGGCCCGCGCTGTCCTTCAGATGAAAGTAGTGGTAGCTCTCCCGCAGGTAGCCCGCCCGGTTGACGGTGTGCTCCCCCGCCATATGCTCTCCCCCTTCCCCGTTTCTTTTTTGCCAGTATACAGCACTTATTGCAAGGTTTCAAGCATGGAATGCAATTTACTTTGCAAATCGTCGCCCATATAATAGGGGGCAGTTAAAATCCGAAAGGAGAGTCCCTATGAAGTCCAACAACTTTTTCAAGAACAACTGGTTTATGCTGACCATGGTTTTGGGCATGGTCGCCGGCGCCATCACCGGCTGGCTGTGGCCGGGCGCCACCGCTCTGGAGCCTCTGGGCACCGTGTTCATCAACATGATGTTCTGCGTCGTGGTGCCGATGGTGTTCTTCTCCATCTCCAGCGCCGTGGCCAACATGGTTTCCGCGAAAAAGGCCGGCAAGGTCATGGGCACCACCGTGGTGACCTTCCTGTGCACCGCCGCCATCGCCGCGGTCATCATGTATGTGATCGTCCGCGTCATCAACATCGTCCCCGTCGGCTTTGAGGCCATCGAGACCGCCGAGCCCACGGAGGTCAGCGTCACCACCCTGATCATCAACTTCTTCACCAAGCCGGACTTCACCGAGCTCTTCTCCCGCCGGGCTATCCTGCCCCTGATTGTGGCGGCGATCCTCTTTGGCTTCGGCGTGCAGATGGCGGGCGGCAAGGAGACCATGACCGCAAAGCTCCTTTCCGACGTCAACAACTGCCTGATGAAGACCATGCGCATCATCACCTTCTACGCGCCCATCGGCTTCTTCGGCTTCTTCGCCTCCCTGGTGGCCAATTTCGGCCCCTCCCTCATCGGCGCCTACGGCAAGACCGTCATTATCTACTATGTGGTGGCCTTTGTCTACATGTTCGTCTTCGCCCCCATCTACGCCAACTTCGGCGGCGGCAAGGGCGCGGCCAAGGTCATGTGGCGTCACCTGTTCCAGCCGGCGGCCGTCTCCTTCGGCACCTGCTCCTCCGTCGCCACCATCCCCACCAACATGGAGGCCTGCGAGGACACCGGCATCTCCAAGGACGTCTCCGAGATCGTCATTCCCCTGGGCGCCACGATGCACATGGACGGCTCCGCCATGAGCGCCATCATCAAGGTCGCCTTCCTGTTCTCTCTCTTCGGCCAGGACTTCAACACCGGCCGCGCCATTCTGGCCATCATCGTGGCTGTGTTCTCCTCCGTTGCCATGTCCGGCATCCCCGGAGGCGGCGGCACCGGTGAGCTGGTACTCTGCTCCATCTTCTTCCCCGAGCAGATCGGTCTGGCCCTGCCCATCGCCTGGGCCCTGGGCGACCTGGTCGATCCTCCCGCCACCATGGTCAACGCCGCCATGGACTACGTCTCCACCTACATCGTCTCCAAGTACGTCGACGGCAAGGACTGGCTGCAGAAGAAGCTGGCTGCCAAGGCGGAATAAAAACGATTCATCCCCCCATCCACACTCTCAACCATCCAACGCAGCAAGCCCGGGGCTCGGCCCCGGGCTTGTCTGTGTTTTATCTTGTGATCGAGGATACCCCCTCAATGTGTCACAGCGCAAAACGTAACGGTGTTGCAATGGTAATAGCGTCTCTTTTTTAGATTCACCGCATCTTCCAGAGATTTGTAAAAAGGCTTGCCTCTGTTTTTGAAGCGTGATAGAATTAATTTGCCACGCAATCGAATAAAGGAACATATGCAGAGAATGTGTTTTGCCATCTGGTAAAAACGCATTCTCCACTTTGGCATTCTCTGTGTATGTTCAAAGATTGCGTGGCAGCAAACGGAGGTGTGTTTTTCGTGCGCAGTTCCGTTTGGGCTGCGCACTTTTTGTTTTGTAAAAAGGAGGGAGAAAGCAGTGGAAAGTGGGAATCAAAGTGCTGCTTTAGTTCCAGCAATCTGCAGTCAGTGTGGTGCAAAGGTCTCAGTAGATCCAACCAAGGAAGCCGCTGTGTGTGAGTATTGTGGCACTCCGTTTATCGTGGAAAAAGCCATTAACAAATATAGTACGTATAATCAGGCAATCCACATTGTGGATAATAGCACGTTAAATGTGCGCTACGGGAAAAAGGGCGTTGTGGAATCTGCGTTTGACCATTTGGACAATAAGTATGGCCAGAAATACGACTATAAATTGACCTCCATGATGATAAAAGAAGAAGCTGCGCGTAGAAAAATGGAGTATAAAGAGCGGCAAAAACAGCAAAGCAGGGAGACTTGGGCAAAAATAGGAAAGGTTTTTTTGTGGTTAAATTTTTTCCCCGTCATGCTGACCTATTTCGTCATTAATACGAATCAACTCAGCAGGACAGCAAAAACTGTTATTCTATCTGTTTTCTGGGCGGGTCTACTGTTGATGTTTCTTTTAACCCATAGGTAAACTCAAAGTCTTGCCCGATAAGTGAAATAAAAAAACAGGGGAGGAAGAGAACTGAATGAAAAAAACAGTTTTTACAATAGTTGTTGTTCTTCTTATATTGTTTCCGGTTTGGTCTATTACTGCTCACGCTGATGGCGACTGGAGCGAAAAGCCGATCATCACACATGTATATGAATATGACAAGGGTAAAATTGCATTGGAATGGAAAGGAAACTCTGTTTTATACCAGATCAATGTGGATGGGAAAACGTTGGCTACAGTGAATATTGAGCATACCGTCATTGATCTAAAAAACGGCCTGCATCAAATTGCTATCATTCCTATCCAGTATCAATCAAAAAACAAGGATACTAGCCTTGAGCTTGAGCTCAAGGGAGGTATCAAAGGTGTGGAAAGTGGAGTCTCTGGGAACATAGATCTTGGCGCGTTTGGAATTGACCCGCAGGAACTGTTTCAGGGAACCTCCTCCGACGTATATAAGATACGATACACGGCTGACCCCTTTTTCAGCGCGGTGCCGCAAGTCGTTGGCGCATATACGGATTTTAACGATTGTGTTTATCTCAGTTTTACTGATAAGTATGATTCTGACTCTTATGCTATAACGATCAAGAGTGGAAAAGACATCAACTATATTGAATTTAAGGCAGAAGATAAGGATGCAGCAGCGTTTATTACAAAAGAGAACTCATCGGTTACAATCACTTTGAATCAAGAATACTTAAAATTACACAGATGCCTTGTCCCAGAGTTGGACCAAAAATATGGATTCTCTGTAATCCTGCAAAAGTACCCTGAAAATGATGTGGACGGTACAAAGGAGCATGCCGTCATATTGGAATCCAAGGAGAGCAAAACATTTGAGTACACGCCCTATGCGGCGTGGAAGAACCCACCTGAAATCACTTATGCATCACAAACCGCCGACGGAGAGGTAACGCTACAGTGGGATCATAATACCAATGGCCTTGAATGCGAATACAGCGTAGTAGAACTAGGCAAACAGCTTGGCATAAAAACAAAAGAGACAAAACTTGGGAAAACATCAAAGCGTGAATTTGTGGTAAAAGATTTGATGACTGGCAAACATGTGTTTGCAGTTTATCCGATCTATAATAATAATCAGGGGATTTCCTCTGCGTCCGTTGGATTAGAGGTGATGAACAGTTGGGTCGTTGCACCAACGCTATATTGTGAGACCAAACAAGATAATAAAGTGCTTATGAAATGGACTTCTCCAAATGGCGTAGAAAGCTACCATCTGACGGTGTCGGTTGGCAGCGGCTCCCTTCTGAGATTTGTCAATTTAGATTATAAAAAGTATAAGGAACTCGACATACAGGCGAAACCGGGAAATATGGAGTATACATTCTCCTTTAATGATATCAATATTGACGCCGGCAACGAGGTCAAATTGAAGTTTGAGCTTGTTGGTATAAGACATGCGGCAAATGGAGACGAACAAAGGTCGGCAGTAACCACACAAACATTCATCGTAAAGAAACAATAGATGTTCCCAGCAATAATATGCTTCCTTTCTGCCGGATGCTTCCGCTGTCATCCCGAGCGTAGCCGAGGGATCTCAAAAGCCGGACACAGTGCAATCTCCGGGGCTTGAGATCCTTCGACTCGCCCTGCGGGCTCGCTCAGGATGACACGACTGGCGCGGTGTACAGCGGGTGCAATCTCGGGCCGCCGAGGCGTCGGCCCCTACGGAGCAATCTTGGGTTTTCACCGTAGGGGAGACCCTTGAGCCTCCCGCAAACCGCGTGTTCTCTCTTGCCTCTCCCTCTGGGAGAGGTGCCCCGGTGCGCACACTGGGGCGGAGAGGGCCTGGACGCAAAAGCCTCCCTTTGGATAAAGGGAGGTGCCCCGAAGGGGCGGAGGGATCGAAAAGCAAAGGACCTATCGATCCCCCACCGCCTTCGGCGGAGCCCCCTTTACGAAAGGGGGCCTTTGAGACTGTGGGCGCCGATATCCTTCATGACGAGATTCCTTCCGCAAATGCCTCCCCTGAAAGGGCATTGCGCCCTTTACGGGTGGAGGTGCCCGCAGGGCGGAGGGGTTTGGCCGAACAGGGAGCGCACAGGCGGAGGACAAACCCCTCAGTCCGGCCCACGGCCCGACAGCTCTCTTTTCAGGGGCGCCAAGGGACAAGCACACCCCAAACACACGCAGAAAACCGCCGCAGACTCTCGTCTGCGGCGGTCGCGGTTTTGCTGTTTACTTGGCGTAGTCGACGGCCTTGGTTTCGCGCAGCAGGTGTACCTTGATCTGACCGGGGTAGGTGAGCTCCTCCTCGATTTTCTTGGCGATATCCCGGGCGAGCAGGACCATCTGGTCCTCGCTGACCTCCTCGGGCTTGACCATGATGCGGATCTCGCGGCCGGCCTGGATGGCGTAGGAGCTGGCGATACCGGGGAAGCTCTTGGAGACCTCCTCCAGCTTTTCCAGCCTCTTGACGTAGTTCTCGATATTCTCGCGGCGTGCGCCGGGGCGCGCGGCGGAGATGGCGTCGGCCGCCTGGATGAGACAGGCCTCGATGCTGTGGGGCTCCACGTCGCCGTGGTGGGCCTCGATGCAGTGGATGACGGCCTCGGACTCCTTGTACTTGCGGCAGATGTCCACGCCGATGGTGACATGGCTTCCCTCGACCTCGTGGTCAATGGACTTGCCGATGTCGTGCAGCAGGCCCGCGCGCTTGGCGATGTTCACGTCGGCGCCGAGCTCGGCTGCCATCAGGCCCGCCACATGGCTGACCTCGATGGAGTGGTTCAGCACGTTCTGGCCGTAGCTGGTGCGGTACTTCATGCGGCCGAGGAGCTTGATGATCTCCGGGTGCAGGCCGTGGATGTTGGTCTCGAACACAGCGCGCTCGCCCTCGGCCTTGATGGTGGCGTTGACCTCCTTCTGGGCCTTGGCGACCATCTCCTCGATTCTCGCGGGGTGGATGCGGCCATCCTGGATCAGCTTCTCCAGGGCCAGGCGCGCGACCTCACGCCGCACGGGGTCGAAGGAGGAGACCGTGATGGCCTCGGGGGTGTCGTCGATAATCAGGTCGCAGCCCGTCAGCGTCTCGATGCTGCGGATGTTGCGGCCCTCGCGGCCGATGATGCGGCCCTTCATCTCGTCGTTGGGGAGTGGGACGACGGAGACGGTGATCTCGCTGGCGTGGTCGGCGGCGCAGCGCTGGATGGCGGTGGCGATGATCTCTCTGGCGCGATCATCGGCCTCCTCCTTGGCCTGGGCCTCGACCTCCTTGACCTTGACGGCCATCTCGTGGGTGACCTCGTCGCGGACGTTGGCGATCAGGTAGGCCTTGGCCTCTTCAACCGAGAAGCCGGAGATCTTTTCCAGCATCTCCAGCTGGCTCTTCTTGACGAGCAGGACCTCCTGCTGCTGGGCCTCGACCGCGGCGATCTTGTTGGCCAGGGTCTCGTTCTTCTTCTCGGCGGAGTCGATCTTCCGGTCCAGGTTCTCCTCCTTCTGCTGAAGGCGGCGCTCCTGCTTGGACAGCTCGGCTCTGCGCTCCTTTACCTCCCGCTCGTACTCGGAGCGGTTTTTGTGTATTTCTTCCTTTGCCTCAACGAGAGCTTCCCGTTTCTTGCTCTCTGCACTTTTGATCGCTTCGTTTATGATACGCTTGGCCTCTTCCTCGGCGCTTGCGATCTCCCGCTCCGCAACTCTCTTGCGGTAGACGATTCCGAGCGCAAAGCCCACAACGGCCAAAACGAGCGCTAAAACAACAGCCAGTACAATTGGCATAGTCAGTAAACACACCTCCATTCTTTCAGAATTTCGCGGTGGGTTTAACTTTTAGATATAAAAAATCTAAAGCAAGACAGGCCATAAAACGAACCCGTCGGAATTGAAAAGCAATATCCGCGGAGGGCTCCCCTGCCCGCCGCAATATTAACTAACTTATTTTACCGTCTTGATGTTATTATGTCAAGTGATCGACCGGTATAATTTTTCAAAAAAACGGAAGATATTCCCGTGAAATCTGCCGGAAGGCCGTCTTCCCATCCGCCGCTTTTCCCGGTTCACAGACGGAAAAAGTTGTGGTATACTGCACGGGCAAGGAGATGAATACCGATATGGAACTGAGCAATCGTGAGATTTTGGAGTGGATGTGCGCCGTGGAGCGCGAGGCGGGCGAGCTGCTGCTGCACGCCCAGGGCGTGCTGGCCGAGTGTAAGACCGGCCACCGGGATGTGGTGACCCAGTACGACCGCCGGGTGCAGGAGCTGCTGATCAGCCGCTTTACCGAGCTGCTGCCCGACGCCCGCTTTTTCTGCGAGGAGAACGACCGGCACGACGATCTGCACGCCGCGCACGTCTTTATCATCGATCCCATCGACGGCACCATGAACTTTGTCCGGGGCTTCAACCACAGCTGCATCTCCGCAGCCTTCATGCGAAACGGCACGGTCTGCGCCGCCGCGGTTTACAACCCCTATGTCAACGAGCTGTTCAGCGCCGTCCTCGGGGAGGGCGCCCGGCTCAACGGCCGGCCCATCCGCGTCGCCGACACGCCGCTGTCGGAGTCCGTGGTCTGCGTGGGCACCTCGCCCTACGACACCAGTCTCGCGGACAGGACCTTCGCGCTGATCAAGGCCGCGTATCTGGAGGGTCTGGACATCCGGCGGCAGGGCTCGGCGGAGCTGGATCTCTGCTCTGTGGCGGCTGGCCGCGCCGGGCTGTACTTTGAGCTGGGCCTCTCCCTCTGGGACTACGCGGCGGGCATGCTGATCGTGCAGGAGGCGGGCGGCGTCGCGCTCACCATGGAGGGCGCCCCCCTGCCGCTGGGACCCGAAAAGTCCCCCCTGATCGCAGGCGGAAGACAGGCGCTGGAGGAGTTTCTGGCTCTGGCAAAGGAGATCAACTAAACGGGAAAAGTCTTTCAACAAGGTGTTTTCCAAAAGGAAGTCGTTTTGAAAAGCATCACCAGATAAAAACACAAAAGCAGGCGGGACTGTAGTCCTGCCTGCTTGAGCTTTTAGACAAACCACTGTGTGTCATTTCGAGCGAAGCGGAGTCGAGAAATCTGAAAGGCCGCTCATTGTGCAGACGTCAATAGTTGAGATCCCTCGGCTCCGCTCGGGATGACAAACGTCTTTCGACTTTTGTGCCTTTGTCTGCCCATGAAAACAGGCGTGACCGCTGTCACGCCTGGTTTGTTGTCCTATTTCTGGTTTTGAAATACACGAGTCAATACACGGCACAGCAAAAATCAACGCGCCACGACGGTTACTTCTGCTCGATATATTTCAAATGATCCTTTTCGAGCATTTGGGCCTGCATCTGAGGGAGAACCGACAGGAGATACTTATACGTTTTTTCGCTAAAAGCCACTTTCATACGGGTATCAGAGGGGGACCATCGATTGATACTGTATCTGTAGGCTTCATCAAACGGTTCAATCGAAAGAAAAATATAAAAACGTGTCGTACCAAATGCGCTCTGCTGCAAGTTCATAAACGCATGACGATATGAACCGATCCCACACCCCCGACATTTGTCATATGGGAGGGAATACTTCTCTTGAAAAAGAACAGAGACGTTCACATCGTTATCTGAAAAGACGCCCCATGTATAGAGCTGATTTCTCTTCTTCCAAATGAAGCTTGCCCACAGAATGCTGCAACACAGACACAAAACGGCGATAAAAACAGTTGCCGCGCTGCCTTCCGGCGGCAACACCAGGGCTCCAAAAAGAATCGGAAAAAGGACAAAACAGGGAGCAACGACAGCGGCAAAGCCTGAGCCGAGATATCGCGTCATCTTCCGGCGCCTCCTTCGGGAAGTCTTTTTTATCGTCCGGCGTCGTCCAGGATCTTCCGGATAAAGCCGGAACGGGTCAGCCACAGCAGCACCAGCGCCTGCATCGGCAGCATCACCGCCAACTGCACCGCCCGGGCCGCCAGCATCACCCGGAAAGGATTTCCCGTGATCAGACAGATCATCCAGGTGTTGGCAAGATAAGACACCAGCAGCGTGTTCAGCGCCGCGGCCAGCACCGGGCGCACCGAGCGGTCCCCTTTTTTCAGCAGCAGGCCAAAGATCAGTCCCGTGCAGGCCGCCGTCAGCGTAAAGCCCGGGAAGTAAGCCCCCGTGGGGAAGAGCAGGGAGCCCAGCAGATCGCCCAGGGCCGCCGTCAGCGACGCCCACCACGGGCCGTAGAGCAGGGCGCATAGAGCCACAGCGGCAAAGCCCAGACCGATTTTCATGACGTTGGTGTTGATGGCGAGCAGTCTTGTCAAAATCACATCCGCCGTGATCAGCAGCGCCGAAACGGCGAGCTTTTTGGTTTTTCCGCCCATGTGCGGCACCTCCCTCCCTGTGGTCGTTGTATGATTATACCGCAGCCGGGCTTTACGCGCAAGTGTGGACTTGGCTTTGCCGTATCAAATTTCCCACGGCGGGAAATACTAACACCACTCTCTGAAAAGGAGTGGTGTATTTCATGCAGGGAAAAGTGGAGCTATGCGGGGTCAACACCTCGAAGCTCCCCGTACTGAAGGCAAACGAGACACGTGCGCTGCTGGAAAAAGCCCGGGCCGGGGACAAGGGCGCCCGGGAGGCGCTCATCTCCGGCAATCTCCGGCTGGTACTCTCGGTGGTGCAGAAATTCGCCGGCCGGGGCGAGAGCATGGACGATCTCTTTCAGGTGGGGGTCATCGGCCTCATTAAGGCCGTCGACTGTTTTGACCTGAGCCAGAACGTGCAGTTTTCCACCTATGGCGTTCCCATGATCGCCGGGGAGCTGAGGCGCTTTCTGCGGGACCACAGCGCCATCCGCGTCTCCCGCTCCATGCGGGACACGGCCTACCGGGTGCTGCAGGCCAAGGAAAAGCTCACCGCCGAAAACGGCCGTGAGCCCAGTGTGGAGCAGATCGCCGCGGCCCTGAACGTCCCCCGGCAGGAGGTGGTCTTCGCTCTGGAGGCCATCAGCGACCCGGTCTCCCTCTACGATCCCATCTACTCCGACGGCGGCGAGAGCGCCACGGTGATGGACCAGATCGGCGACAGCCGCAACACCGATGAGCACTGGCTGGAGCAGATTGCGCTGGAGGAGGCCGTCCGGCGGCTCAGTCCCAGGGAAAAGCACATCCTGGCCCTGCGCTTTTACGACGGGCGCACCCAGATGGAGGTCGCCCGGGCCGTGGGCATCTCCCAGGCCCAGGTGTCCCGGCTCGAAAAAAACGCCATCGGCCGGATCAAAAAGGAGCTCAGCAGTTAAAAAAGCACGGCAAAACACATTCCCACGTCATTGCGAACCCACCTGAGGTGTAAGCTCGCGTAAACCAAATCGAAGATTTGGACGCTCGCTTAAGTGACCGAAGTCACTGGTGTGGTGTACGCCCTGCGGGTGCAATCCGCATGTTCGAAAGGACGGATTCCCACGCCAGTGTGCACACTGGCTCGGAATGACAGAGAAGCCTGTGTTTTGCCGTGCTTTTGTATTTGGCTTGTTTACGCCGCCTGTGTCTTTCTGGCGCCGAAGTACTGGAAGGCGAAGATGCCGCCCACAAGGGCGATGCCGACCGCGTCCGTCAGCACACCGGGCACCATCATCATCAGGCCGCCGGCGCAGATGGCCAGCCGCATCAGCAGCGGGATGGGCCGGAACAGATGGCCGTTGAGGGCCGCCGCCACACCGAACATGCCGAGGATGGAGGAGATCACGATGCCCACGACCTCGATGAAGTTGGTGTCCACCAGCACCATGGCCGGACTGTAGGCCATGATGTAGGGCACGATGAAGGCCGCGATGGCGAGCTTGGTGGCGTTGAGCGCCGTCTTCATGGGGTTGGACTGTGCGATGGCGGAGCCGGCGTAGGCCGCCAGCGCCACGGGCGGGGTGATGTCCGCCACAATGCCGAAGTAGAACACGAAGAAGTGGGCGGCCACGGCAGGGATGCCCATCTTGATGAGCACCGGGGCGCAGGTAGTGGCCATAATACAGTAGTTGGCGGTGGTGGGCACGCCCATGCCGAGGATGATGCAGCAGATCATGGTGAGGAACAGGGCAATAAAGCGCGTCTTGTGGGACACGGCGAGGATCGCGGTAAAGATCTGGTTGGCAAGGCCGGTCATGGTCAGGCACCCGGCAATGATGCCGGCCACGCAGCAGGCCACGGCCACGGAGACGCAGCCCCTGCCGCCGGCGGCCAGACAGTCAAAGATCTTGACGGGGGTGAGGCGGTGCTCCTTGTTGAACATGCTCACCGCGATGGTGACCAGAATGGCGATGCCGGCGGATTTGCCCATGGTGAACATGTTGGTGGACACCAGCCACACCAGGACCACCAGCGGCGTCAGCAGATAGATCTGCTTGAGCATGGGGCGCACGGGGGGCAGCTCCGACCGGGGGATGCCGGTGAGCTTGAGCTTCTTGGCCTCCAGATGCACCGCGAGAAAGATGCCGGTGAAGTACAGCGTCGCCGGGAGAATGGCCCGCAGCACGATCTCCCGGTAGGGCATGCCGAGAAACTCCACCATCAAGAAGGCCGCGGCGCCCATGATGGGCGGCATGATCTGCCCGCCGGTGGAGGCGGCGGCCTCGACGGCCCCGGCAAACTCCGGCTTGTAGCCGGTTTTTTTCATCATCGGGATGGTAACGGAGCCGGTGGTCACGGTGTTGCCCACGGAGGAGCCGGACACCATGCCGCACAGGGCGGAGGAGATGACGGCCACCTTGGCCGGGCCTCCGGAGGAGGTGCCGGCAATGACGTTTGCCAGCTGGATGAAGAAATCGGAGATGCCCGAGTGCTCCAGAAAGGCGCCGAAGATGATGAAGATGGCGATGAAGTTGGAGCAGGCGTTGATGGGCGTGCCGAGGATGCCGGTCTTGATGTAAAACAGGCGGCAGATCAGAGTCTGGACGGCGCTGACTCCCTGGCCCTTCTTCACGCCGTAGTAGTAAAAGGCGTAGGCCATAAACACCCCGGCCACCACCATGATGGGCACGCCGGTGCTGCGGCGGCAGAGCTCAAAGAGGGCGATCATGCCGATGATGCCGATCACGACCTGATAGGGCTTGAGAGCCGGCAGGCGCATGATGATGGGATTGGCGTTGAAGCAGAAGTAGAAGAAGGCGCCGCCGCCGAGCAGCATCAGTACAAAGTCGTACCAGGGCATGTAGTTGACGCGGACGTGGTGCTTGTTGGCGGGATAAGTCAAATACCCCACCACAAGAATACAGCCGACGAAGCTGGTCAGCCGCACCTCGTCGAGCATGACGGCGAAGAGCGAGCAATACATGGCGTAGAGGGCGAAGGCGGCCAGAACAACATCCACAATGAGCTTGGGCGTCCCCTCCCAGATGCGGGTGTTGGACTCCCGGTCAAACTTGCGCATCAGCGCATCGGCGTCGTTGAAGGTCTCGGCACTGGCGGCCAGCTTTTTCTTGAACATAAGAGCAACTCCATTCGGTGAATTTTCCGTCTGCCTTTTTATAAGAACGTCCGGAGGATGTTTTTATAATGACTCTCTGATGGCGAAACGCCAGAAGGCGTTCCGCCGAGCAGCTTTGCTGCTCCGCACAGCAGAGCAGCTGCTGTGCCAGATACTCATTGCAATGAGCATCGCGCGAATGATTCAAAAGATCATTCGCTGCCAAACTTGTCGTTTGGCAGCGAAATCAATCGAATTCTCGATTGATTTCGCCATGCGATGATCATTATAGAAGAGCAGACAGTGGGGTCAACAATGAGAATCCTTCTCTCCCCGGAAACCGGGGAGAGAAGGTGTTGTGGATTCCGGATCGCTTTGTCGGCTTCCTCGGTCAGTCGACAGTGTCAACGGTGACGCCGTTCTCGGCAAAGAACTGGGCGGCGCCCTTGGCAAAGGGAACCGCAATGCCGTCGGTGGCAAAGTCAAAGCTCAGCCAGGAGCCCTTTTCGTGCAGGGCGGTGATTTCGTCCTTGTTGTCGAAGATGGTCTTGACCAGGGTGTAGGCCACATCGTCGGGCGTGTCGGCAGTGCAGACCAGGGTCGCCTTCACGGTGATGGTGGTGAAGTCGTCATCCACACCGGTGTACGTGCCGCCGGGGATGGTGATGGAAGCGTACCAGGGGCAATCCGCCAGGAGCTTGGTCATGTGCTCGTCATCGATGGAAATGAGGCTGACGCTGCCCTTCTTGGACTCGCACAGGTCGGTGATGCTGGGGGTGGGGGCGCCGGCGCAGACAAAGGCCGCGTCGATGGTGCCGTTCTTCATGCTGTCGGTGGAAGCGCCGAAGGACTGGTACACCACGTCGAGATCGTCGATGGTCAGGCCGTAGGCCGCCAGAACGTCGATGGTGTTGAAGTAGGTGCCGCTGCCGACGTCGCCGACACAGACCTTCTTGCCGGCCAGGTCAGCCACGGACTTGATGTCGGGGTTGACAGTGACCAGCTGCACGGTCTCGGGGTAGAGCGCGCAGAGGACGCGGAAGTTGGGCAGAGCGCCGGACTCGGCAAAGGAGTTGGTGCCGTTGTAGGCATAGGTCATCACGTCGGACTGGACGGTGGCCACATCGTACATGCCAGCTTCCATGCTCACGAGGTTATCCTTGGAGCCGCCGGTGGCGACGACGGTCATCGCGATGTCGGTGTGGTTGCCGACTACCTGGCCGACCATACCGGTGTACGCGTAATAGGTGCCGGACTCACCGCCGGTGCCGACGGTCAGATCGGCGGAGACAGCGGGCGCGTCCGCCGGGGCGTCGGCGGGAGCAGCGTCAGCCGCGGGGGCGGCGTCGGCTGCGGGAGCGGCGGGGGCGGCAGGAGCGGAGCTGGAGCCGCAGGCGCACAGCGCGAATACCATGCACAGAGCGAGCAGCAGAGCAAGAATCTTTTTCATGTTTGTACCCTCCGTTTTGTGAATTTCCTCTTTTTCTATTCGAAAAAAATTTTTGGCGAAGACTTGTTTTACGCCTGTTGTGGTGTTATACTACAACCAAATGTTGATTTTGGCAAGCCCCTTTTTTGTTTTTTGCTGTTTTGACAGTTTCTCTCCGCTTCGCTTTGTAGATTTTATGAAAAAGCGATAAAGAAACTTGTCGAAAATGCCGGTTGGATTGGAGCCCGACAAAAAAGCTGGCGCGCCGTCACTGATTCTTTTTGATCCGCGGTCGCGGATCCATCACCATCGGAGGCAGACACGCATGGATTTTACTTCTTTGAAAAGCTTTATCGCCGTGGCCGAGGAAAAGAGCTTCTCCTCCGCGGCCAAGAACCTCTTTATCTCCCAGCAGACGCTCTCCAAGCAGATCGCCAAGCTGGAGGAGGAGCTGGACACCACTCTCTTCATCCGCAGCCGCCCGTTGGGGCTGACGCCGGACGGGGGCAATCTGCTGCAGGTCGCCCGGGAGATCCTGGCCCTGAAGCAGCAGTTTGAAGAGAGCTCGAGCAAGAGCTTCAGCGGCACCCACTATATCCACCTGGGCATCGAGCACACCATCGCGCGGGCGATCCTGCCCCATGTGCTGCCCCGCTTTCTCAACGAGCACCCGGACACCTATCTGAAGCTGAGCGAGGAGTCCCCGGACGTGATGCAGAAATCCATCTCCTACGACGGGGTGGACCTGGTCATCGGCTCGCTCGGCAGCGTGCCGGAGAAGTTTGAGGCCGTCCCACTCTGCCGCAAGGAGCACCTGCTGGTGGTGCCCAAGGAGATCATGGCCAGACTCGCCGGGGACAGGCTGGAGGAATTGAAGGAGAAGTTTGCCGAGAGCGCGGATCTGAGCTTTTTTGAGTCCGCCCCCTTCATCAAGATCCCGCGCCAGTCCTCCGGCGGCCGGGCGCTGAGCGGTTATCTCAAATACTACGACATCGGCCCCCGCTTCGTCTGTGAGCTGACCAACATCGAAAACGCCTTCCAGCTGGCAAACTCCGGCATCGGCGTGTTCATCTACGCCAAGGTCTTCTGGGACATGCTCTCCCCGGAGCTGCAGCGGGACTATCTGAAGAACATCTACATCTTCCCCCTGCCCTGCCTGCCGGAGACGGAGGACGTCTGCGCCTACTACAACCGCGACGCCGGACTGCACGGCATGACGCAGGAGCTGTTTGAGGCCGTCCGCGCCTTCTTTGAGGATTACAAAGCCCGGACAGGGGCATAGGCTCCCGGAAGCGAAAAACCGGCCCGGTGTATTCACCGGGCCGGTTTTTGCCGATATGTCGAAATGATTAATAGAAAGTGGCGACGGCCTGCTCGGGGGGATCGCAGGGCTCGTGGCTGATGTACGTCAGCACGGGGCCTTTGCGCCCGTAGGCCGCGGAAAAGCGGAAGTTGATCTTCGCCGTGAGGGTCATCCAGCCCTCATCCTTGACCGTGTCGGCCTTATCCCACTTGCAGACCAGAGCCGCAAACTGGATGTCCTCCACACAGCAGGTCATGACGTGGCGGCCGATGACAAAGGTGTTGGCCGGCAGGCGCTTGCGCACCAGGCTCTTGCCCTTGAAGCGGACGGTCTTGCCCTCGTACTTCTTGGGCTCCTCGCTCATGTCGCGGTACCACTCGGCATAGTCGTCGTCCCCGATCTCGATGATGGGGGCGTTCAGGTCAAAGGGCAGGGGGTCGGCGATATCGTCATAGACCACATTGCCGTCCGGCGCCTCATAGGCGATGTCCGCCCGTCTTGAGCAGGCGCGCACCAGCTTGTGGTACTCCATCTTGTCCATGGTGGGCAGGAAGCGGTTGAAGACCACGAGCTCGCAGCTTTTCAGCTTGTCGTAGACGAGGTTGCGCATGTTGGCGTTGTAGGTCAGGATGGTGCCGGCGTCGGCAAACATGAACTCCTGGTAGACCATCCAGCCGTCGGGCATGGCGGAATACAGGGCGTCGAGCAGCCACATGCCGTTGTACTCGATGACCACGCGCTCGGCCCTTGTCTCGCGGGCAAAGCGCTCCAGGTTCTCCTTCGTCAGCTCGCTCTGGTCTTCCAGCACGCGGATCTTGACGGTGTCGGAGGCAAACTGCTCAGGGGCGTATTCCTCTTCGCCCTCCTCGCACACCAGCAGCAGGGTCTTCTCCCCGTTGCAGAAGCGCTTGTCCTCGAGGGTCTCCTGGATGAACTTGGTCTTGCCGCCCTCCAGGAAGCCGGTGAAGAGGTAGACCGGCATATCGCGATTAGCCAATGTGGAACAGCTCCTTCAGGGCAGATTCGTTGATGTGGGAACCGATGACGCAGAAGCGGCCGGTGACGGCGGCGGCGCCGCGGCGCAGGTCGATCTCGCCGGGGACGTAGTCGAAGTAGATCCACTCGCCGTCGCTGGAATCGACAATGCCCTTGGCTCTCAGCACAGTGCCGAACTTGTCGGCGTCCTCCAGCTGGGAGAGGATACCCCGCAGCTCGTCCTCACTGAACTTCCTCGGGGTCTCCATGCCCCAGCTCGTGAAGATCTCGTCGGCGTGGTGATGGTGATGGTGGTGCTCGTGCTCGTCGTCATCGTCCTCGTCGTGATGGTGGTGGCACTCGCACTCCGGGTCGTCGCACTCCTCGCCGTCCTCGTGGTGGTGATGATGGTGATGGTGCTCGTGCTCATCCTCGTCGTCCTCGTCGTGGTGGTGGTGCTGGCACTCACATTCGGGATCGTCGCACTCGTCCTCATCATGGTGATGGTGGTGGTGATGCTCGTGCTCCATGGCCTCGAGCTCGGCCTTGAGGCCGTTTTCGTCCATCGCGGCCAGGATCTGCGCGCCGCTCAGCTGCTCCCAGGGAGTGGTGATGAGACCGGCCTTGTCGTTGAGGGACTTGAGGATCTCGGTGGCCTCCAGGGTCTTCTCAGGCTTGGCGGTATCGGTGCGGCTCATCACGATGAGGTCGGCATTGGAGACCTGGTCGTTGAAGAACTCGCCGAAGTTGCGCATGTACATCTTGGCCTTGCCCGCGTCCACCACGGTGACCATGGCGCCGATGTGGGCGCCCTCCACGCGTTCGACCGCGGCGGCCACGTCGGACAGCTTGCCGACGCCGGACGGCTCGATCAGGATGCGGTCGGGGGCGTAATCGTTGATGACCTGCTTGAGAGCTTTGGTGAAGTCGCCCACCAGGGTGCAACAGATGCAGCCGGAGTTCATCTCGGTGATCTGCACGCCGGCGTCCTGCAGGAAGCCGCCGTCGATGGCGATCTCGCCGAACTCGTTCTCAATGAGCACCAGCTTCTCGTTCTGGTAGCCCTCCGCAATCAGCTTGCGGATGAGCGTGGTCTTTCCGGCGCCGAGGAAGCCGGAGAAAATGTCTATTCTCGTCATGGTTTTTGTGTCTTCCTTCCATGTTTTTTCATCGATTGCGAAACGCAGTTTCACAATCGAGGTGCTCGCTCTGATCGCATGCGGCGGCGCGTGACACGCCGCATTTGGTCGGAGCGAGGCCTCGCACAGCTCGGCTCAGGGTGTGTTTGAAGCGTACCCGCAGGGCAAACTGCAAAGCTGCCTCAAACACATTTTGGATTTCCTTCGGGGAAAAAGCCGGGCTGTCTGCAGCTTTCGCTCAGATCGATCGTTTTACCAATCATGTATTATATCATGCCTGTCAACCGCCTATCCGGGCCAAAAAGCGGGGAAAATGCGAAGAAGGAAAACTTTAACCGATTGTTCACAAACAACAGGTGGGACAGCAAACGCTGTCCCACCTGCTTCATTTTCTATTCTCCCTTACAGCCGGTGGATGCGCTTCTCGTCGAAGCGGTCCTGCTGCTGCTTCTGCTCGGCGGGATGGCCCATGGGGAAGACGGCAAAGGCCCGCTGCCCTTCGGGGATCCCCACAATCTCCTCCACCGCTTTCATGCGCTCCTCCACCGGGGCAATGCCCAGCCATACGCCGCCCAGGCCCTGGGCCGCGGTCTCCAGCCAGAGGTTCTCCATGGCGATGGACATGTCGATCTGGGCGTAGTCCGGGGCCCAGAGCTTCTCCCGGTAGGCGGAGACGATGGCCACGGGCGCGCCCCTGGTGCAGCCGGCGTAGGGGCTGACGCGGGAGAGCGCCTCCAGCATATCGCGGTCCGTCACGATATAGAACTCCCAGGGCTGCTGGTTGCCCGCCGAGGGCGCCTGCATGGCCGCCCGGAGGATCGCAAGCAGCTTCTCCTCCTCCACCGGTTCGTCGGTAAATTTCCGGATGCTGACCCGGGTGTAGATCTCATTCATGGCAGTACCTCCTTTTTCTTTTATTGTATCAGAGAAGGCGTCGCCCGGCAAGACGCCCACTTGACAAGCCGGACGCCGGATGCCAAAATGAAGAAAAAGCTCTGTTTCGGAGGGGACGACATGATCGCATTCGGACAGTTTTATCTGGATCGGGAGAAGGACATCGCGGTGGAGCTGACCATGGAGGGCGAGCGGCTTTTCCACGTCATCCGCACGCCGAACCACCACACCGGCAACCTCATCACGAACCTGGCCCGGCTCTGTTCCCTGGACACCCAAGAGGACGAAAACGGGCTGAAGGTCATCCGCGGGGAGATCCCCTGTTACTACGACGGCGACAACCGGCAGATGTACATCCTGCGCCTCGGCAGCACCAAGATCGCCAACATCTACCCCGACGGCCGGGTGGAGCTGAAGGCCTCCATCCCCGCCATCTCCAAGACCCTGATGAGCCAGACCAAGGACTACCGGCTGGGACTGGAGAAGACCATCGTGAAGACCTACATCCGCTCCGACTGCAAGTTCCACACCGACCTGCACACCCACATGAACGGCATCCTGCCGCCGGACGTGCTCATCGCCCTGGGCATCTGCCACCAGATCCGCTATCCTTATTACTATATCAAGAAGCTGGGGCTGAAATGCACGCCCGCGCAACTGGAAGCGCTGGAGGCGCGGCGCGTGGAGGCCGAGAGAAAGCTCGGCGATCTCAAGCTCACCGGCAAGCATCGCGAGCGCCGCATCGACGACTACACCTTTCTCAACTTTGCCGAGCTGATCCTCGGCAATCCCGAGGGGGCGGCCTGGAATCTGGACCGCATCCGCAACTCTCTGACCATCCCCAAGGACGGCCAGGCCGTCTTTGCGGATCTGGAGAAGGTCTATCTCTACCGCTACGTCTTCACCAAGGCGCAGAAGGCGGAGGACCCCTTCAGCGGCATCAGCGTGGAGGCGCTGCCGGACCGGGAGGTGCGCGCCTACGCCCGGCAGATCCTGCTGGACCGGGCCGATGACCGCTACCGCGCCAACACCCTCTACCAGGATCTGCTGCTTTGGATCGCGCGGGAATACCGTCGGCACGGCATCTCCTATGTGGAGATCACCGACACCGCGCTTTTGAACCGGCAGGACTTCCCCCGCAGGCTCCGGGAGATCCACGAGATTCTCCCCACCGTCACGCGGGAGACCGGCGTGCTGCTGCGCTTTCTGGCGGGCATCCGCCGCATCCCGCTGACCATTGTGCGCGACGCGGTGACCCCCAACGACTACCTGGCGGAAAACCTCCGCTGCCTGCGCACCATTGCGGCGGACCCCTACGTGGCCGGCTGCGACATCGTGGGCGAGGAGATCAACGACATTCTGGAGCTCAAGGCCCTCATCCGCGAGCTGGTGCGTGTGGCGGGAGAAAACCCCGGCTTTGTGCTGCGCATCCACGCCGGCGAGAACGACAGCCTGCGCGACAACGTGGCAAACGCCATCCGCTGTGTGGCCGAGGCCCTCGCGCCCGGCCAGCCCTTCCCGCCGCTGCGTCTGGGCCACGGCCTGTACACCTGCGATCTGAACAGTCCCAAGGGGAAAAAGCTGCTGGAGGAAATGCGCCTCTGCGGTGTCACACTGGAGTTCCAGCTCAGCTCCAACGTCCGGCTCAACAACCTCAGTTCCCTGGACCGACACCCCCTGCGCCAGTATCTGAATGCCGGGGTCTCCTGTGTGCAGGGCACCGACGGCTGCGCCCTCTACGGCACCAACTCCATTGACGAGGAGCTGAGTCTGGAAAAGCTGCTGGGGCTGAGCCACGAGGAGCTCTGCCGTATGCGCCGGGCGGAGGCGGCCATCGAGGAGGAGAGCCTGCGGATCTTCCGCGAGAAGGAGCAGACCTTTGCCGCGGCCTTCCCCGGCGGGGATCTGGAGCGCTACTACCGGGAGAAGACGGCCCAGGCCGCCCCCGTGAGCGCCGAGCTCTGGCGCGATTCCCTGAAGCCGGAGGCATCGCAGGCCCTCGCCGGACAGCTGGCCGACCTGCCCGCGGGCTGCTTTCCCATTGTGGTGGCCGGCGGCAGCTTCAACAACAGCAGCCACCGCACCAGACTCCGCCCGGAGGACCGGGAACTGCTCGAGCGCATTCTGGAAGCCGCCCCGGCCAACGCCGTCTTTGTGGTGGGGCACACCCTGTGCGGGCAGGAGGGCCTGCTTGTAAAGCTCGCCCGCGGCCGTTTCCCGGTCTTTGCCATTGTGCCGAGCCGGGTCAGCCCCGCCGAGTGTGCCCGCCTGCGGGAGGCGGAGGTCGGCGTGCTGGTCTCCATCGAGAGCTCCGGCATGGGCCTGTACAAGAGCTTCGCCTACGAGATTTTCAAGCGCATGCCCTCGGCGCTGCTGGCCTTTGACGGCAACTCCGCCGCCATGAACCTGATCCAGGAGGCCCGCAACGGCCGGGAGAAATGCAGCATCTTCCTCAATCCCCGCTCCCGGGGTCTGGCGGTCAAGGCCCGGACGCTGGAGGGCTACATTCACCCGCTGGAGGAGGCGGAGGGGTATCTCAGATCCCTTGCTGCGGAGCGCGGCTGAACCTGCCTGGAGAGGAAGAACACCCATGTCAATGCTGCTTGCTTGCCCTGCCGCCGGCGGCTGCAGTCGGCGATAAAAATTGACAGCGACAGAAAGGAAGGCTTCAAAGATGGATAGAGTCATGAAGGTTACCCGAAGACAGTGCCAGCTTGCCCTGATCAGCGCGGTAGTCGTTGTGGTCTGCGTCTTCATCGGAATTACCATGAATCTGACGACCCTCTATGACGAGAACTTTGATCACATGGGGATCCGCACCTTCTGCATGTTTACCGTCAATTCCAACATCCTGGCGGCGATCGCGGTTTCCATGACCATTCCCTACACGGTCGACGGACTTCGCAAGCACAATTATCATCTGCCGAAGTGGGTCACGGTTTTTACCTTTGCGGGCGTCACGGCCGTCACGCTCACGTTTCTGATCTCCCTGTTCATCCTCTCGCCGGTCAAGGGCTTCGGGCTGATCTTTTCGGGTTCGCGCTTCTTCCTGCACGGCGTCTGCCCGATCCTCGCCTTTGTGGCTTTCTGCTTTTTCATGAGCGCGCAGCGCGTGAGCTTTGTCGATCAACTGATTGCCCTGGTCCCGGTGCTGATCTACGCCGTTTTGTATTATGTCATGGTCGTCGTCATCGGGGAGGAAAACGGGGGCTGGAACGATTTTTACGGCTTTGCCACGCGGCTCCCCCTGTGGATTCCGGTGACACTGATCATGCCGCTCACCTTCGCGATCTCAAGCCTGATCCGCTTTCTGCACAACCGCTGCTTCCGGCGGCGCACGGAAGAGGAGGCCGCCTACTTCAAGGAGACCTTCGGGAAAGAGGATATCCGAAAGGCTGTCAGCGCCATGGCCCGGTTGAACGGCAGCACCATGAAAACCGCCGATGTTCTGATCCCCAGGAGGGTGATCTCCATCATGCTGGAGAACAACGAGGGGGACTGCACGCTGGAAGAGCTTTGCAGGCTGTATCTGGAGGAGTACCTGGAAGGCTGCAAAGCGCGCGAGCTGCAAAAGATATGGATCTGAAGCCGCGGCCTTGCACGCTCTGCGATCGGGATTTGGCACAGGCAGCAGCAAACCGGACACCCCGAAAGGGGTGCCCGGTTTGCTGTTACTGCGGATCAACGGATCAGCGGGAATTCAGTTCGTCTGCCCATTTATAGTATTCCGCGGCTTTTTCTTTGTCTTTCTCCACCCCTCGGCCATAGGAATACATATCTCCGATCTGTTCTACGGTATAAGCGAAGATCTCATCCGTACTGTTTTGGGCCTGCCAGAGCTCAACGGCTCTGTTGAACAGCTCAAAGGCTTTTTCGTAATCCTTTTGGACGCCGTATCCATAGTTATACGCCTCCCCGAGCTGGAACGTTCCATAAGCGCTGGGGTCCTCGGCTTCGGCGGATTTTGTATACCATTCAACGGCCTTGGCGTAATCCCGCCTGCCCCTTCCTTCGAAGTCGGAATAAAAATCTCCAAGCGTTGCCATCAGACCGCTGTCCCCGGTCTCGGCGGCTTTCAGCAGATATTTCTCAGCCTTTTCGTCGTCGTGCAACGTGTACATATACAGGAAGCAGAGGTTTTTCATCGCCCACGCGCAGCCGGCGTCAGCGGCCTTTTCATACCACTGCGCGGCTTTTTCGTAATCCTGTTTGACTCCGCGCCCCGAACCATACAACACGCCCAGGTTGCCCATCGCGTCGGGGTTTCCCAGCTCAGCGGCTTTGGTATAATACGCGAAAGCCTTGCCGAAATCCTGCTGTTCTCCCGATGCATAATAATACAGGTTGCCGAGCGCCAGATAAGCGTAGAAGTCCCCGGCGTCGCCCGCTTTTTCGTACCAGGATGCCGCCGTTTCCATGTCGGCTTCGACGCCGTCGCCGTCCCGATACATGTCCCCGAGCTTGACCATCGCCTCCGTGCTGCCGGCCTCGGCCTCGGCGATCAGCTTCTCCAGCGGGCTCAGCGGAACGGCAGGCGTCTCTTTCACAGCCGCTTCCTCTTTCACCGATTCTCCTGATGTGGCCTGCCCGGAAGAAGCCCCGCAGGCGCAAAGGCTCAGAAGCATCAGCATAGCCAAAAGCAGCGCGCATATTCTTTTGCTCACTTTTTTCAATCTCCCTTTTTGTGAATTTACGGGCTTGCCTTGGTGCGGTGTCATGCCGATATTTGTTCCCGTGTGTATATAATTTATTATATAATGGATATAATGGCTTCTATCTTGCGTCAAGAGTCCCCGTCGGGGAGGGAGGTTTCGGAAGGGCGCGGCCCCCGAAAAGAAGCTCAGGTGCGGGCCGGACTCGAATTCCCTTCGGGGACTGGGCGGCGGACCTACTCTAGGTGGGACCACCAACACCAAGAGGCCCCGGCTCCCTTGATGCACCGGGCTGCGGAAGGCTTTTCCTGACGGGCCGGACTCGAATTCCCTTCGGGGACTGGACGGCGGACTTTGCCCGCCGCCGTCGCCGGAACCGGCCTGCGGCCGACCGGATCGAGGCGGGACCATCGGCACCAAAAAGGGCACCCCCTTCGGGGTGCCCTTTTTGGTACTGTTTACTTTAATGTGAACCATAGAAGTGTGAAGTATAGAAAACGCCATTTTCTCTTAGAGCCACAAGGCTTTCAGGCTTTTTCTATGCTTGCGGTTTCGAATGTTCTCATCTTGTTTTCGTAATTATTTTACTACTTTTCGCTTCCTTTGTCAACCGCACTTATGCGACACATATCTCTCACCCGGGGATGCAGCTGTGTCGAAGACGTTGTTGATGCAAACCCACGTAAGGATCTAATTCTGACAAAGCCAATGGCCCTACAACCATCTCAGCCTTTCCCTGCGCTTTTCCTGTGATTAAGAATGTCTACCAAATCGCAATTCTCATATCCAGGCGGAATGAACGGCTTATCGGTTGGTATAATTGACTCCACAGCTAACACATCTGTTTGTTTTAATTCATAGGCATTTAATATTCTAAGACTTCCTGCGTGTTTGAGTATTTGCTTCTCAAGGTGTTCCTCGGGGGAATCTATTCCATCCCTGATAATGCTTGGGCAAATGATATAGTCTCCACTTATTGATTGTATCTGTTCAAAAAAGCCAACATTCTTGTCGCTATTAGGTTGCATTGTATGCATGCGGCACGGATTGATTACGACGCAGTTTTTCTTCGCCTTATCATTAGGGAAAAATGAATTTGCACCAATTCCGATTCTGTACCAATATGGATGTTCAGAGTCAATTCCCTTAATAATCCTTATTCCGATTTCGTTTCCGACATCATCAGTTCCATATCTCTTTATCCACTCGTCGAAAATCTTTAGCCCAGCTTCATTTCTGAACATCAAAGAAAGAACCGGCGGATAATTTGGATGGAACATGTATAAGGCTCCGCACCATGTACTAATATCCCACAGCGGTATGTTAATTATATCAGTCATGAATACTTCGTCGTTTTTGCACTGTTGGTAAGAAAAATCTGGAGGAACTCCATAGATTACTTTTCCATCTTCTATCTCTTCCTCATCACATGATGGGTTCTCCTTGTGTAACGCCTTCTTTTCCAACCTAACCATCGGCTCTTCATCGAATCCATTTACCAGGCTGGAATAAGAGAACATCTCTGGACCAAACGTGGAATAACCGTAAAACAGGCTGTCTGTAAATACTTCTGAGCGAGCTAAAACGAATTCATTTTCGACCATTTCTTTCAGCTTCTGAAAATCTTCATTCGAACTCAGTATCGCAGAAATTATAGTAGAAATGATCTCAATGAGCTTGCTTGAAAGCATCTCGTGCGCAAGTTGAAACTCAGAATCGGTATACTCGGAAATATAGATTGACATGTGTGTTGGGTTATTTCTACTGTAGCGCATCTCAATTGAGAATCCGTCCTGAGAAGCCTTTATAATATCAATGTCAAAGACACTGGCGCGCGAATAGATATCATTATGAAAGCCCGTGCCCAAGAAGCATTCTAAGGTGGCTAACAGAGTGGCCGCAAACTCAATGGAGAATATGTCATTTGACGAGCGAATGCGAAAATTGCATCCCATTATTCTGGACTGTAGCACACTCTCCTTTTCAAATCCGTACCATGGTTCATACCTGATCTGATCCCATGCAGGTTGGTTTGCCCACATTTCCATGTACTTATCTGCTTCTTCTGTGCTTTCATTGTTCTCCTGAAGCAAATCCTTATCATAGTATCCGAGTTCATACCTACATGCCATTGCTGAGAGCGGGAGCCCTTTTGCGTCAAGATATTTGGGGAGTTTTCCGAGGCAGCGCAGTTTCTCAAAAGGTGTTTTAAAGATAGGATAAGCAAGCAAAACGTCGAAGTTGTTCCCGTCATCTGGAATGGTGCCTGGGTAGGCATCGCGCGCTATCAATTCAATTATGTGCATTTCAGAAGCAAAGATGACTCTTCCTTGCATTAACTCTATCCACTTAAGCTCATTCGCAGCTACTGCAAAGAACGGAGTAATCTCACCCTTCTTCATGTATTCATTCAAACAGTATGTTACGACATAAAAATAATAATTCCGCGCCGCCCAATAAAGTCCAAGCTTTTTGTACAATTGAGCCATTAAGAAAACAGTTTTTGTAAGAGAGTCCGTATTCGCCTCATTGTGGAAACTCAATACTGCCTTACTGAAAAATGAAAGTGCTCTATAGGGATCGGAGTCGATCAGCTGACTGCCGCGCATAGCATTCATTGTTGCAGCTTCTGAATCGTGTTTCTCCTTGGATAGTCTGGTAACTAAAAGATCAAACAGTTGATCGTAGTTATTCGCTTCTTGATAGATAGGAACGCGTTGTATCATCTTCGCTATAGTTTCAACATCAACCTCCAGACTGTTTTCACTTTTTTGAACAATATCAATATAATCATTTACGATGTCATCCAAGGAATCACCGCGTGCAAGGCGAATCATCTGAAAACTGTTTCGGGCAGAGAGTATCGTATTGGGCTTGTTTTCATCGCTTGTGAGATACATAAATAAGGATTCTATTACATGCCGATGCTGTTCTAACTCGATCTCGTTTTCTTGTTCGCGTTGGGTAAGAGAAAACAGATTCATCCACAGTGTGCAGAGCTTCTCGAATAGATATGTAGTCTTCTCTTCAGATGCTATTTTTTCAAAATCTTTATAATACGCATAGAAACGCGTCGCGGAAGGATACCACCAGAAAATCGTCCAGGCACTCTCATAAAAAGCATCTGCTTGGTCAATAATGGACCCATATTCTTTGGCCAAACGAATGTATCGGTCAATACGGTTTTGTGTTTCCTGCTCATCTTTTTCTAATTCACGTGAGAGAATAACACTTCTTCTGGCATGCTTAATGATCTCGGCGGCCTTAATAATACTCAAATCTCTCAGTATTGTCTCTATTTCATCAAGTTCCTGCTGCCGTTTATAATCTTTTTCTCCTAATCGTTTCTCGTCCAGAAGGTTTTCAGACAATCCAAGTGTATTTACAGCAATTTTCCGATTGTTCTCATTTCTGAATACAGCATCCAACAACCAATCCATACTAAGGATTCGTACATCAATGCCATATTTGCTTCTAAGATCATCTTCCACTTCGGCACGTTTCTTATCAGGAATAAGCTGATTGGAAATGAAAAAGATCTTTTTATACTCACGCCCAGCCGTGATTGTCTCTACGATTTTCTTTACATCAGACTTTACCTTGGAACGCCAATCGGCTTTTGCACTTATCGCAAAAGCCCAACGCTCAACACCAGCTTTGTCGCCATAGCCAACAAGCCAAGATTCTGTGAGCTGTTCAGAAACAGGATAGGTCTCTGTATCTGCTTTGCTATCCCCTCCGCCGGTTGGGCCGGTCTGTGGCAAAAGATTAGGGCATATTTCTTGCTCCAATATGGCTTTACAGAAACGCTCAAAGTCTTTCTCCTGACTGTGCCCCGATATTTTACTCAAATGGTATTCCAGAAAATCTCTTCCGAAATTTGCTTTCTTGATTATTGTTGAATCAGAAAACTGGTCTGGATGCCATTTCCTATAATTCTCTTTAGCGTCGACCACTGGAATCCCTCCATTTTAGTTGCTATCTCGTTATTTGTTAGATTGCCTCTGTCATGATAGCAAACGACTGTAACATACGTTACGATTTTTGTTCTTCCTTTTTCGCCTTCTCCTCATCCAGATGTGTCCGCAAGATTCTTTCCATGGCCATCGTTACCGTCTGGCCCTTTTCCTCCGCATACGCGCGGAGATCTTCCATGACTTGGCGATCCACATAGAAGCTGATCTTCTCACCATCTTTCTTTGCTCTGGCCATATCAGTCACCTTCCTTTGCTGTGAGTTCCTGATACAGCTTCATCAGAGCGGCCACACAATCGCTTTCGGTGAAGTTCTTGATCGGGAAACCGTATGCCGCCATAACTGCTTTATCATTTGCTTGGTGAGCCTTCAATAGTTCTGGATACAGATACATATGTTCACCGTACATTTGAGCCAAAGATGCTGTAGGATATAGAGCGCGGGCATCAAGAATGGCCTGAGCAGTCTGCTCAATTCTGGCTTTCTGTGTGTCATTGGGAGATGGCCACGGAAAAGTGTTATAAACTACAGAGAGTGAGTAACTATAATCACTTTTCATACGCATAGCAACACAACGCATCCAAGAGTTGTGAACATTGGAAGTTAGAATTCCGAACTGGTATATAGTGCCATCTGGGATTATACTTACTTTGTTGTTTGCAATTACACTTTTATCAATATACCCAATTGGAATATACCTTCTCATTTGAGAAGACACCAGAGGAACGACTAAAGCATGGTCTGGATTATTAGTGTCTCTGAACAGAGTAGGTCTATTTGCAAGAACATGGGCTTGCTTATCTGCACTCGCCAATCTATCTTGCCTTACTCGTTCAACCCGTTCGAGGACGAGGGGCATGGAAAGTAACTCTGTTGGCGAAATACCAACCAGCCAGAGGCAGTATCTCGGAATGTTATTGATAAACTCTTCTGAGCCAATCATACGTTTGAACCATTTTTCAGAGGCAGGTTCCCGTTTTACAAAATCATCTTTCTCTTCTTGGCTCATTATCAGAGCGAGTGTCTTTACTGTCTTATTACCGGCTATCATTTTGGGAACATTGCAGATTGGCTCTTTACGTGCCTTAACAACAATGTTGTCACAATCTATTAAATATGGGCTAATATTCGAAGCTGTCCTTACTATACCATCACTAAAAATCTTCTTTGTTCCAGATGAAAGAGAATCGTTTTGAGAGAAACCTATAATTACGCAATGGACACTTGCTGCTTTCCTTGATTCGCTCTCCCATACAAAAGTACGATATGCAAAATCAATACTTATTTTTTTCCCAAATAGAAATTCCCATAGAATAGCAGGTTGCTCCCCCTGCGTAATGGAATTTGTAGAGACGAAGGCGCACTTTATGCTTGTCTCATCAATAAAATCAGATGCTTTTATATACCAACCGCAGACATAATCAAGTAGTCCACATTTTTGTACACGGTCTGCAGAAACAAACTCAATATCTTCACGCTGTGATTTTGATTGCACTTTAAACCCAGAGAACGGTGGATTACCCATGATATAGTTCAGCCTGGTCTTATCCACCACACTTTCCCAATCAATACGTAAGGCGTTGCCCTCAACGATATTGGCGTTGGTCTTCAGCGGTAAGAAATCCAGATCCATAACAAGGATCTTGCTGGTCTCCTTCATCATCTGGCTCTCTGCGATCCAGAGGGCAGTCTTGGCGACGGTGACAGCGAAATCGTTGATCTCAATGCCGTGGAACTGGGAAATGCTGACCAGGATCGGTTCCGTAACAGCATCCATGCTGATCTGTCCACGGTGCAGTTCGGAGATAACCGCATTCTCCAGGCGGCGCAGGCTCAGATAGCTCTCAGTTAAAAAGTTGCCGCTGCCGGCCGCCGGATCCAAGAATTCCAGAGAAGCCAGTTTGCGCTGAAAAGCGAGCAGGCTCTTCTCTTTTGTCTTCCACACATCGATTGCCTTGATGTTCTCAAATTCTGCCTTCAGATCATTCAGGAACAGCGGATCGATGACCTTGTGGATATTCTCAATGCTGGTGTAGTGCATGCCGCCGCTGCGGCGAGTCTCCGGATTCAAGGTGCTCTCAAACACGGCACCGAAGATGGTCGGACTGATTTCAGACCAGTCGAAATCCGCAGAGGCGCGCTGGAGCAGCAACGTTTTCAGTTCGTCGTTGAACGGTGGGATGATGACGGTCTCGTCGGCAAACAAGCCGCCGTTGACATAGGGAAAGGCTGCAAGCATCGGATCATCGTCTGCCAGATAGGGATCACGCTCCTCGGGCTTCTGATTCAAGACCTTGAAAAGCTGCGTCAGTGCCTTACGGAGTTGATTTGCAGAGAACTGCTTCAGGTAGTCATGGAACATCAGGTGCTTACCAAAGATACCGGCATCCTCAGCATACAGGCAGAAAACCAGGCGCACACAGAGCTTGTTCAGGTGCTTGAGCGTCTCCGGATCATCCGGATTCTTGTATTGCTTCAACAGGCCGTCGTAGAGAAGCCCAACCACTTCGCCGGCCTTGATAGAGATCTCCATCTCACGCTGCAGATGCACGCTGCCCTTGTCTACGAGGAAGGACAGGCGGTAGTATTCCTTCTCCAAATCTGCCAATTTGATCTTCTCTGGCTCACCGCGCGGGTTTTCCATATCATAGACATAGAACTCCTGGAAATTGCACGTGATGATCCAACGCGGGCGCTCTGAATACGGCAGCTCGGCCGAGTAGCGCTTGGCCTGCTGAAAAGGAGTCAAAAGAGACCCGTCAGACTGCTTGATTGCTTTGTTCAGATCCTTTCCGGCGCCCTTCTGCTCGATCATGACATGAGTCTCGGAGATAAAGCCGTCAATAAAGCCGGTGGAAGTATCCAGCTTCACCTGATCCTCGAACTTGATATACTTCTCGGGCTCGGCCACGTCAAAGACGTCACGAAGCAGAGAAATCCAGAACGGCTGGCTTTCTCCCTTCTCATACCCCTTGCCTTCCCAGTATTTTGCGAAAGCTTTTGCTGCTGTTTTCTGCTGTATATCAGTCATGGCACAATACCTCTCTGTGTTATACTATAATTATACTTCATTTATATAGATAAATCAAGATGTACCGTTGCATGTTGCGAGAAGATAAAGCCCGGTTTATCGCACATCATGCGATATTCTATGATTAAGCAATGTTTTCCACATAGGAAAACCTGTTGCAGGCCAAAAAATCCCATCTGCGCACGCAAGTGCGGCAGATGGGATTCACAATGGCTTTTTTACATCGAGAGATATGTATGCTCCAGATCGTCCATGATCTTCTCCTTCTCTTCTTCACTGACAGGAACAAGGAAACGAACTAAGACCAACTCCTTCGGCAAGAGATCTGCAGTCGCTTCGATCTGAGGCATTGCAATCATTTGAACTGTCCGGTCGACATCTTTTTGATGCGATCCAATACAAATGATCGGCGCCTGCTTCTCGGCAAACATTTTTACCACTTCACTTAGGGGCAGCGGTTCTTGCCCGTGGTCATTGTGGAAAACGTATGCGTAAAGGTCTGTTGGGAATACATGATCTGATCTGAATTGCTTTGGGTTCGGGTTGAACATACTCAATTCCTGATGGAAGAGGTTTTCCGAGCGCAGGAATGCGTAACACATTTTTACGCGGTTCTCTTCTTCGGCCAGCTCTTCCAGATTGAATAGGGTCGCGTCAAATGACTCTTGGATATGCATGGTGTCGTTTCTCCTTTCATACACATATAAACAGTGTATATTATGAACTGATTTCATGTGTATGTCAAGAGATTTTTCTCTTTTTCCTTGCTCTGCTCATTCTCCGAGAGTATAATAACCACATTCCATGACAGGAGGGTTGGCTTTATATGCCATTTAGATACAAGATAGATATCCTCGCCGCCCTCAAAGAAAAGGGTTATTCCACTTACCGCATACGGAAAGAAAAAATCTTTGCAGAAGCAACGCTGCAACTGTTCCGGCAAGGTGTTATTGCTTCCCAGAGCACCCTGGAGAAGTTGTGTGAGCTCCTGGATTGTCAGCCTGGTGATATTCTCATATATGAGAAAGATACCGATAACTCCTGATTTTTCTTTCGCGTAACATGCGAAAAAATCTGGCTAATTTCGCATACCGCGGCAAAAATGAGTCAAGAGAAGTGTTTTCCCTATATGAAAAATGGGACTCTCCGCTTTGCAGGTAGATAGATCGTACAAAGCAATTTGAATTCCGACGTGAGCTCTAAGAACAATCTCATACAGAAAATAATTGGAACAGGCCTTCCGTGCAGATCAATCAGAAAGCCTGTTCTTTTCATATATCTCTTTTTACGGTGTCGGCTCCGGTGACTGTTCCGCAGTCGGGAGTTTTCCGATCTCTATGCTTGCCGAATTGATATCCCCACCCGTCGGGCTCTTGATCCGAATGGTGAACGTAAAGGTATCATCGGCATTTGCGGCCGACTGACCAATTACATTCTTTGTGATGATCAAGTCGCCGGGGTTCGTACGGTTCGCAAATGCGGGGCCGTCTGCATCATAGGTTACCTCTGCCGAGAGCTTTCCTTCCCCGTCGTCCGAAACTTCAACGGTCACGGTCTCCACGTGCGTGTCGAACGTGACACCCGATGCGTCCAGAGGACCTGAGTAAGTCTCCCAGTTCTCCACGATCGTGTAGGTATGAGTTCCTGCAGAAGTGTAGATGATCGGGTCGAACAGGACAGCGCCATTCGCCGCTGTGACCGTCTGAATGACGTTTTCGCCTTCCTTGAGCGTAAACTCAAAGGCCATATCCTCGGTTGCTGGTGCGCCGTCCATAGTCTTGGTTGCGTAAATCGCAGCGGATGCGCTCTCCGGCATATACTTATTGATGAACGTCGAAACAGAGTTCGTAAGTGGGCCAATGCTGCCGGAGCTATTGCTCTGATTTACAAGGATCCATCCGTTTGGAAGCATCTCGGATACGCGGTAGACCGTTCCGGCCGGAAGACCGTCCAACTTGATCTGTGCATTCCCTGGGATCTGGAATTGGTATACACCCTCACTGACGTTCGTGAAGGCAGTGCTGTCTTCCCAAACAGCGTACAGATCGACAACGTCTCCAATTGCATAAGTATTGGCAGGGATCGTAGCACCCAGTTCGTAGCTCGTCCCAGTGCCATCTTCGGCAGTATTCCAGGAAGTCACAATCTTATTAAAGCGAGCTGGATATGTAGACGATAACGTGGCAGCTTCGGCTGCAACGTACTTCTCTGTGTTGGTATTTTCCGTTCCGTCGTTGTAATGATAGATGACTGTATACTTTGTTGGCTTCTCCTGCCAGATCCATGTGCCAGCTGTAACTGTTCCTGCATCACGCATCTGTTCTGGCGTCATTGCAGATGTGCCAAGTTCATCATCTTCTAAAACCCATTTGCCGGTTGTTGTTGCGGAAGGCGGAGTTGGCAGTATGGCCTTTGACGATGCTGACGAGATGTTTTTCCCGTTAAAGGAAAAGTCTTCACCAAGATTTATTGTATTAAGTGCAGAGCAGAGGTAAAACATATTCATATTCGTCACATTGCTTGTATCAAAATTACTCAAATCAAGACTTGTGAGTGAGGAGCAGTTGTTGAACATGCTGTTCATATACGTCACATTGCCCGTATCAAAATTGTTGAGGTCAAGGCTTGTGAGCGAAGAACAGCCGTTGAACATGCTAGCCATACTTGTCACTTTGCTAGTATCAAAGCTGCTGGTATCGAGGCTTGTGAGCTTTGAACAGCCGCCGAACATGCTGCTCATATTCGTCACATTGCTCGTATCAAAGCTGCTGGTATCGAGGCTTGTGAGCTTTGAACAGCCGCCGAACATGCTGGCCATATTCGTCACGTTACTTGTATCGAACCCAGAGAAATCCATTGCTGTGCAGTTGGTCATGTTATTGAACATTCTGTAGCATGTTGTTGCGGACACGCCTGATTTCACTACGACAGATTTCACAGATGCTTGCTGTGAATACCATGGCGGATTTGAATAGCCCCAGTTGGCTAAAGTTCCACTCGCACCATTTGTTGGCCTGATCCACAAACAACCGTCTGGGTCAATGCCCCATTCGCACGTACCAGATGCTGTCCATGTTGCCACATCCGCCTCGGCAGCGTACGCTTCCGTCACACCGAAGAGTCTGCTGAGAAGAGGCTCCTTGCCGTCCCTAGCAATCGCGTCCAAGGAAGGCGTAGTGATGCCAATCAGCATCAGAATGCACAGTGCCAGACAAAGCAACCTCTTTACAGACCATAATTTCAAATTAGTTTTCATGAAAGGTCCCCTTTCATCACATAAAAATGAACGAAACCCAACTCAGTGAAGCAAAGAGTTGGGTTTCGTCGTCTAATAGAATTTTACTTTTGCAGCATTTCTTTGTCAAGCGAGCAAACAGCAAATTTAACCTTCTTCTCCGGGACTTTTCGCATAAAAGCTTTCACCTTTATACTTCCTCTGGTTTTGCCGCTTTCTGCGCCTGGATGCCATGTGATCATCACACATCGTCTGTGGGTATCGTTTATCAACTTTATAGTACTTATGGCACCTGGGATTAGAACAGATTCTATACTCATCCTGATTGTGAATCGCCACAAACAGCATCATGTACATTGCAGACAAAAGCGTCGAGCACCGGCACTGAAGAGTCAATTCCGCGGCATCGTAGGAAATTTTTGCAGCATTGTTCACCTGGCCGATAAAGCGGGCCATATCCTCGAACATCTGTGCATCAATGATGGAATCAACCTGCTTTACCAGCTTTTCATAATGGGCCTGCCGGAGATCCTCGTGACCTTCAAAGTACTCCTCTTCCAGCTCCTCGTAGGTATAACCAGAATCAGAGCCCAGCTCCATCATCTTCTCCACTACCTCATCCACTTTCCCATACTGTTCAAATAAGTGATTTCGCATCTCCGGGAGCGTTCGGTACGAGGCTGATTTTGTTCCGAGGATCGGAAAGTATTTCTTGTAAATCTGGAGCATTTCTTCATGCCATTCCGGTGATGGAGCCAAGGTCTCACGCTGCAGAAGGACTTCATATCGGCGGAAATCATTATGCTGCTCTACAGCTCTCACCATGAAATCGCAATAGCTGTCAACCGTTTCATATTCGCCCATCTGCATCCCCGGTACATCAGGTTGTCGATGGTACGCAAAGCGCAGGAACGGGTGCTGAGTCAGAAAACTGTGCGCTTCTTCCCGCAACGTAATACTGATCAAGTCACAGTACAGTTCCTCGGTAAATACCTCTGTCGGAGCCTTTGGATTATCAATGTTATTTGTCATGGAAAAGAAGGGCTCGCCAGTTTTGCTGTAGTATTGCACACGTCCATCCGCTTTTCCATCGAATTTGGACGCTCTTTCAACTAAGATCTGGATGGGCATCACTAACGGATCTTCTCTCATTTTCCTGTCCTCTTTTCAAAGCAGTGTGAAGGAATGGTACTCTGTTGGTACTCATGGTACCGATTATACGTGAAACAAGGTATTTGTCAAGCCATCAAGAAGGGAGGATTGGTACCAAACAAGTACTTTGACAAACTGCTTGCTTATGATTTACCATGTTCTCACGCAAAGCAAAAGGTTGTATTGGAGGGATACGACTATGGAATCACTAAGGCGAGCAGATTTTTTAACACCGAAAGAAGCAGCTGAAATGATGATGTGCTCACAAGGGCATGTCCGGAACCTTGTTGCGAGACGTGTGCTGCCCTCTTATCGTATAAGCATCTATGTATATATCCCGAAAGAGGCTGTGGAGAAGCATATCAGAGAACATACTTTCCCGGCTCTATCCCAGGAGAATTAAGCAATGGAAGAACAGAAACAGAGATACACGGTACACCGTGCTTTTTTACCGCAGAAAACCGGCGAAGCATATCAGAGCTGTCTCGTCCTTGACAACGGTCTTCCGGCACTTGATGTGAACAAAGCTCTGATCGTCAAGGATAAGGGTTATCCCCGTCTATCGATGACAGATCACTATCACATCTGCGCTTTCCTGAACTACCTGGATCGGGCCGGCATCGACTATATGGATGCGACGATGGAGCAGATACATCAGTTTCTGGTCCATACCTACAGTTTTGAGAACACCTCCTATGGTACGCTGAAAAAGTACATTGATGTGATCGGAAAACTCTATGAAACGATTGCCATTATCGGAAAGCCGCTGGATCCCTCACTTTATATTCCCATGAAGGGCAGCACTCCAAAGGTTATCCGGAATAAAAGAAAGGATCCACTAACGAAAGTCTGGTATTTGAAGAACATGTTCCGACTCAAGAAAAACATGGCCTGGCAAACATACACCAAATGGTATACACATGAACAGGTAACGGCAATTGCCGATGAATTGCCTTTGGTTCATCGCTGCATCTTTCTGAGCACGGTCTACCTGGGATATCGGTGCAGTTCGGCCCTGTCGATTAAGATGTCAACGGTGGATCTTCGGGAGAAGCATATTAAACCCACGCACTCCAAGACCGGCCAGCTGCATACATCTAAGATGCCTGACGAGCTTGTTCTGCTTATCCAGTCATATATTGAAAACGAGCGAAGCAGGAATCCCGGGAACTGTTCCGAATGGCTTTTCCTGAACAACCGTGGCGGGCAGATGAGCTATGGTAGCTATTATTCAGCATTGAAACGTGCTGCAGAAAAGGTACGGAAGAAGCACCCGGAATTGGAACTGGGTACTGTTCACACTCACGCAGGCCGGAGCACCTTCGCAGCTGCGCTTCGCTCCTACCAGCTGCGTGAGCGCAGGTTAGGCCATAAGACGCTCTCCGACGAGGATTTTTGCATCCTAATGGATTGGCGTAGCCTTCAATGTCTCAAAGACTATGATCTTGCAACTCGAATCCAGGAGATTTCTCCCCTGCTTGAGGGCTTCTATCAGAAGCACAAGCAAATCCTTGCCGAAACAAATTATCTGTATCGGCAGATCAAATAATCCGAAAGCACATAAAGACGAGGTTCTGGTATGCATAGTATCACATTTACCGATGCGGTGAACAAACGATATACCGTTGTGATTGACGGAACTTCAATCACGCTCTCCCGCGCTATGAATAAAATCAAGTATGGTGATTGTGACGCTTTATCAGAGTATGTGGACAATCTTGAACAGCACCTTGCGCACAGTCTGCCTCTTGCACCACTAAGTTCCCAGACGAATGGTGTGAATATGCTCCGCTTGCTGAACGGCCTCTTTCGGGAACAAACAATTCAAGAATGGACGCGCTTCATATCAAAGAATGGGGCTATTCCATCAAGAGAAGCGTTTGAAAGCTATTTCGGTTTTGCGCACAACAAAACCGTATATCCTCATGAGTTCGGCAGAGAACTCTTTGATATGTCTGTACAGCAGCACCGGCTCATGAAAAATAAAACTGCTGCCGATGAAGCCGAACAGAAAAGGCTCTATAGAAGAGACCGTATTCTCCAAAAAATCGTCTCAGAATTAGAAGATGATGTAACTGCAACACCTGCCTGGATAGTTGAGAAAAAGCAAATCATCAACAACGTAACTGTTTATGCGATCAACGGACGGGAAATCAGTTTTTGCTTATCCGGGCATACGAGCTTGGGTTCTGCAAAAACGGTAGTCGAATATCTATGTTCCCTTGAAAAGGCTGTTGTGAGCAACGATGGGGAGACAATCAAAACCATCATAACGAGCTTTGGGGGAAAGGCTGCATTTCAAATCTTGGATTGCTTTTTCCACGATGAAGCCATTCGCTATTTCAAGGCTGCATTTTCATCATATGTTCTTTCGGAACGAAAGCAGCCTGCACCCTGTGCTTATTTGAAATCATATTTTGGGGGAAGCTGTGGCTTTGGGTACCCTTACTATCTTGAACTAATAAGTGCGTTGGAAACACAACTCCCTGCGCTGGAAGAGAGACTGATCAAGTCGTCCAAGAAAGAAATGAGCAAAAACTCAGATAAGTGGATTCTGTTCTATCGCAAGCAATCGCTTTTAAGAAACTGTACTATTCACTTTCCAGATCTGCATCCGCTTCGAGAGGAAATGAGGCAGTATTATCAATATCTCTATGATTCTTTCTCATCATCAGGTGACGAAGCATTCTCAAATATGCAGATTCAGAATTGTGCATTCCTTAAATTGTTGAAGCATAGGGGAACCCAAGGTATCTCTTCTGCCCTTGACTTGACATCATGGGACATCAGAGCTTTTATTGCAGGAGCGACCTCAACAGGCAAACAATCTTTTGTGACTATCCGCGGGGATTTGTTTTGTATTAGAAGTTTTCTGTACCACTTGGCTCCACAAGCTGCTGAGACCATCCTTCCGTTAAGCATTATTCCACCGCAGGCAACAAATGCTACTCATCCGATTGAGACCTCTGTGATCGAGAAAATTACAGAGCATCGGTTCGAATTGCCCGAATACGTATGGCTCGCATTTCAGGTATTTGCTGAGACCGGTGCCAGAGCAGGATCTGTTTTTACATTAACCACAGAAGATATTGTCGATCTTGATGGCCACTGGGTTGCCCGCATGTATTACAAGAAAGCGTCTGGCAGAAAGGCTGAAAGTGGAACGCCCAGCTATGTGGTTCACTCCATTTCAGACAGTCTGGCTGAATCACTACAGTCCTATATCCTTAAAACTGCAGGTCAACGAGCATTGCTGCCAAAGAATTATATATTTGTTTATCAATGTGAAACCTTTCGAACCGACACGAATCGTAAACCTTCTGTCCTCACATCTGGTGCTTTTTCCAGGCGCCTTCAAAAACTGTGCCGGGAACACTGCATTTATGACCACGACGGGCAGTTACCTTTCTGGTCTGCAAGAAGCATCCGAGCAGAAGTCGGTCGATCGTTGTTCTCCCGGGGTGCATCACCGGAAACTGTAGCGGCCAAGCTTGGAAATACACCAGCTGTTGCCAAAATGCATTATGACAGCATGTACCCTGCTGACGAAGCCAATATGCGACGAGCGCTCTATGAACAAACGCTTGAAGCTACAGTTACCCAAACCAGCTGCCCTGCTATTTCAAAGATCACTCCGATGTATGGCTCCTGCGAGGCGGACAGAGAGTGCCACAACAAAAATGACTGCCGCAATTGCTCCCAGCGCATTGAAAAAAGAGCATGAAAAGAGCGTGATAATATCAAAGAGAACACCGCACTGGCAGAACCCATTCTATCCATCGTAGAAAAACCTGCTGCATCCTCCACGCGTCGAAGGCCGGTATTTCCAACTCAAACCCTTCACGCTATGGAACAAACGCTGGCTCATTTTTCGGATTGTTCCTGGTCGGACAGCGTCTGGAACCTGCATATCCCGACATCCAGGAAGACTGCAAAAATCCGTTTTCCACGTGCAACTGGTTTAGATCGGGATATCCTGCGGGCAACTGCGCTTACCTTCCTCGTCCAGTATGCGTCACCTGACGCCGCCCAGCGCGTAGTAAGAGAAGGATTCTATTTCATAACACATTTGAACGAATCAGGACTGTTCATCGAGAACATTCGCACTCCTATTGTCGGTAATTACATTGAGTATCTGAAGAAGCAGCAGATTGGCGATAGCCAGAAGAACTCTCGCATCAGATCCGCGTGCTCTCTGTTTGAAACATGTGTCGAGAACAGCCTTGCTACAACTACCGCAAAAGCCGTCGATTTCAGTTACAGATTTTCAGAGCCCACGGAGAGAAAAAGAGCGCCAGACCAATGTGTGGTCGACGCTCTTGACAAACTCTTCTTTGATTTCTCAAAGGATGAGATTCCCCAGGTATTCAGATTGACATATTTCCTGCTCCGCCTCATTCCGAACAGAATTTCGGAGATCCTGGCTATAAATCTTGAATGCCTCAGTTATCCGGATGTCGGCTTGTTTGCTATCAGCATTCCAAACTGGAAAGAAACACCTCTCCACACCCCGTTGTATTCAAAATACACTTTTGCAATGGACGGGATGATTGAGAATGCATTCTATAAGTTGGTTCGACAGCAGCAGGAGTCGATTCGGCAGTATGCGTGCTTGGAAACACAGGATACTGATTATCTCCTCTATGATATTCAGAAGGATCGGGTTATCACACAGGAGGATTTTAACAGGTTCCTTGCAAAAGTGATCCAAGAGCATGGCATTCTCACTGCCAATGGGCGGAAAGCAGAGGTTACATCCCACGCACTTCGGCATGTCTGTATTGGGGAAAGGTTGAGAAGCGGTATCTACTCTCCTGAGCACACCATGAAGGAAGCTAATCATTCCAATGTTGATGTCACACTTTCTTACGGCTACATGTCCGAGCATGATGAAGCCGAGCATCTTGGCAAGATTTCCTCTGTGGTATTGACGGAACAGTTGGATGTAGTAGATACAGAGATCCCCACAAAGCCAAAGAGTGTCAACCCGGCAAAATATCTACGTCTGCAGAATGAAACGGCTTATACACGTGTCATCCCGTGCTTTGGCCTGTGCAGCAACGCCCAATGTAGCCCTCAGTATGAGAAATGCGTGAAATGCGACCACTTCCGGCCGGATGAGCTCTACCTCGATTACTTTATTGAAGCCAGAGGTATTGTGCAAAAGCGACTGTTGAAATTTATGAAATCCGGCGGTGCTCCGGCCGCCATTGAATTTGAGAAAAACCAATTGGAAACGATCAATGCGTATATCGCAAGAATGTCCGCCGAGGAATCTGAAACTGCTACGGATCTGATTTCTTTTGGAGAAGACGAATCGAGGAGAGCATATGGAACAGCCTAAGGGATTAAAACTATTCCAGGAGCAGCAGAGAAGTGAAATGCGAACTCGTATAGATGAGGCCATCAGAACTATGCGTGCTGATCGATCCACGATTACGCTCTCATCTCTTGCAGAAGAGTTGGGCGTGAGCAGAAGGGCACTATACGCAGACTACGTTCAATGCTTCTTGAAAAACTATAGAGAGTTCAATCCAGGAGTGTCTGAAGAACCTTCTCTCGAAGTGGTGACGGAGTTGAAGAATATGATCTCAAGCCTTAATAACAGGATAAAGGAAGCCGATCGGAAAAACAAAGCGTTAAAGCTAGAAATCTCTGTCTTAAAGAATCGGCTGCAAGAGTCGGAAGAACAATATGCGTACCTTCTCGGTCGCTATCAAGAGGAGGTAGGAAACAAAATCATTCATTTTTAGAGTCGTCCAGGCATGAAAAAAGCTCGCCAAATACGGCGAGTTTTTTTCATACTGTAAACTATTCAACTGGGAAAAAGTGTGAAGTAAAGGATGCTTCCCTGAAAACCGCATAAATGCTTGCTTTTTCCAAGACTTCACACAAGACTTCACAGTGAAATGTTTACATCTGTTTGGTGCCGATGGCCGGACTCGAACCGGCACGGGATTGCTCCCAGGGGATTTTAAGTCCCCGGTGTCTACCGTTCCACCACACCGGCGTGCGTTCATACTGTACCACGGGCGGCCGGATTCGTCAAGCCGACGCTCTTTGCCGGGCAAATCAAAAAGGCAAGCGGGTTTCCGCTTGCCTTTTTTGTACATTCAATCAGTCAGTCACGTAGGGCAGGAGAGCGATCTGACGGGCTCTCTTGATGGCCTCGGTGAGCTCACGCTGATGCATGGCGCAGACGCCGGTAGTGCGGCGGGGCAGGATCTTGCTCCGCTCGGACATGAAACGGCGCAGCTTGGCGGTGTCCTTGTAGTCGATGAAGGTGGCCTTATCGACGCAGAACTGGCAAACTTTTCTGCGCTTGCGGTTCTTGGGGTTGTTTTTATCGAAAGCCAAAGCTGTATCCTCCTTCTATAATCGTTAGAACGGCAGCTCGCCGTCACCGTCGTCCAGCTCGACAAAGGTGTTGGAAGCGGGCGCGGGGGCGCTGCTTCTGCCGGAGTCGTAGCTGCTGGAGTAGGTGTTGTTGGAGTAGCTGTCGCGGCTGGAGTCACCGTCACGGCGGCTCTCACCGAAGTAGACATTGTCCGCGTTGATTTCCCAGCTGGTGCGGTTGTTGCCGTCCCGATCCTGCCACTTTCTGGACTGGAGTCTGCCGGAGACAACAATCATGCTGCCCTTGTGGAAATACTTGGACACGAACTCGCCAGTGGAACGCCAGGCGACACAGTCGATGAAATCGGTCTGCCGTTCGCCCCCGTCACGGCCGCCGAAATCACGGTCCACCGCAACGGTGAAGCTGGTCACGCTGACGCCGGCCTGCGTGGTGCGCAGCTCCGGATCACGGGTCAGACGACCCATAATGGTGATGTGGTTCAGCATACCCCGTACCCCTTACTCAGGACGTCTGGTGATCAGGCGACGCAGAATACCGTCGGTAATGCCGAGGATACGGTCAAGCTCTGCGGGCAGCTCGGGGCCGCTCGTGAACTTCATGAGCACATAGTAGCCCTCGGAAATGTAGTTGATCTCGTAAGCGAGCTTGCGCTTACCCATCTCCTCCATCTCTTCCAGCGTACCATTTGCTTCCACAAGTGCCTTGAACTTCTCAACGACAGCGGCGGTCTCTTCCTCCGTGAAGTTGGGATTGATGATGTACATCACTTCGTACTTTTCGCTTGCTTTTGCCATGGTTGCACCTCCTTTTGGTCTTTTGGCCCCCGTGGTCGCGGGAGCAAGGATTTCCTGTCCCATGGACAGGCTTAATAATTATATCCGTTTTTCTGAACTTGTCAAGGGATTTTCGGCAAAAAGTTCAGGTAAAAGCCCGCCGTATCCGGCGGGCTTTTACGATGTCGGCAAAGCCGTTTTTGTCATCCTGAGCGAGCGGCAGCGAGTCGAAGGATCTCAAACGCTGAAGTCCGTACTGTGGACGATGGCTGAGATTTCTCGACTCCGCTTCGCTCCGCTCGAAATGACATGGAATCAGGTTTTCCTGCAGTCTGAAAGCCCGCCTTGTCCGGCGGGCTTTGGATGGGGCAATCAGATAAACTTGTCGATGGCGGCGTTGAGCTCCTCGAGGGCCTGGCTGTCCCCCTCGGCGCCGGAGATGCAGTGCTCGATGTGGTCCTTGAGGATGATCTTGGCGGTGTTGTTCAGGGCCGAGCGCACCGCCGCCAGCTGCACCAGCACCTCGGTACAGTCCCGCCCGTCCTCCACCATGCGCTTGACAGATTCCAGATGCCCGATGGCCCGGGCCAGCCGGTTGACCACCGCCTTGGTCTGGGTATGGTCATGGGTGTGGGGATGGGTGTGGTCGTGGCCCTGCACATGCTCCGGCTCCAGCTCGTGGGCGTGGACGTGCCCGTCGCCGTGATCGTGAAAATAGACCTGATGTTCGTTTTCCATGTGCTCACCTGCCGTGCAGAATGTTTCCTCTGTTTACTTTAACATACAAGCGCCGGAAAGCTCAACCCCCCAGGGGGGATAAAATTTTGCGGGAGCGCAAAGGCGCTCCCGCTGTTTGCCGGAAGGAAAATCAGTTGACGGTAACGGTGGCCTCCGCGCTGGTCTTGGTAACGCCGGTGGCGTCGGTGATCACGCAGCGGTAAGTGCCCTCGGCCTCCTCGGTGATGCCGTTTGCCCAGAGGATGGAGGTGTAGGTATTCTCGTTCCTGTCAAAGGTGTTCTCCAGGCGCAGACCGTACTGGGAGTTGTCGGTGGCGTTGCCCGTGAAGACCAGAGAGACCCAGCCGCCGGTGGCCTCGTTGTACTTCTGCCAGTCAAAGGAGGTGTTGACGGAGAGGTTGCCCTTGGCGGAGATGATGAACATGCGGTTGTATTTGCCCGCGTCCACAGGGCCGGTGAGGGGCGTGATGTCCTTGGTAATGGCGATGGCCTGGCTGGCGTACTGATTGTACGCCTCGGACTGGACGCCGGAGAGGGTGGTGTCCAGCTGGCCGAGCCGGGCGTCGATACCGGAGACGGTGGCGTTGAGCGTGTTGACGCTGTTCGTCAGGCGCTCCTCCTGCTCCTTGATGCCGCCGCGCAGGGACAGCAGCATGAACAGACACACCAGACTCAGCAGGCAGCTGACGGCGGAGAGCACCGCCGACAGGTTGAAGCTGCCGCCAATGTTGGGGAGCTTCGGGGCTTTGCCGGGCTTTTCGGGCTGGGGAGGCGCGTAGACCGGATCCTCGTCAAAGAAGTCGCGGGCGTCATCCTCCGCGTCGGGTGCGGCGTCGGGCAGATCTGCGGCGGGAGCGTCCTCCCCGGCGGGGGTATCGTAATAGGAGGGCACAGCCTCATATGCTTCTGTCAGGCTGCCGCAGAAGGGACAGACCTTGAGATCGTCGTCAATGGTCTTTCCACAGTTTAAGCAGATCATGTTTTACACCTTTCTTTCCGTAAAAAAATGGTGCCGGAAGATTCGCGTAGAATTTTAACACATATTCGGCGTTATGTCAATCTTTTGCCGTTTTTATGCAGCAAAAACCTGTTCACGCGCCCCACTGTACCCGGAATTATCCCGGCTCACCGGGGTGGATATTCCCCACTTATGCATAATTATGTCGAAGGATGTCGAAAGGGCAGGCGCATGGCGCCTGCCCGGTTTCTTATGACTGTCCCTCGCCGCCCTTGCTTCTGGGCCTGCCGTGGTAATAGCGGCGGTGGTTGGACTTGGGCTTGCCGCCCTCCTCCTTCACGGGGTGGACGACGGAGTGGGAGGGCGCGCCCTCCTTCTTTGGCTGCTCGCGTTTCGGCTGCTCCTGCGCCTTGGGCGCCTGAGGCTGCTCGCTGTGGGGCTTGGCCTCCACCTTCACGCCCTTGGAGCGGCCGCGGCCGCCTCTGCGGGAGCGTGAGCTCCGACCTTCCCGGTTCTCGCCGCTCTCCTCGGCCTTGGGCGTCTGGGGCTCTGGTCTGCTCTCGGCCCGGACCTCCACCTTGACCTCTCCCTGCCCCTCGCCTTTGGGCTTGCGGCGGCTGCGGCGGCGCTTCTTCGGTTCGGCAGCCGGCGTCTCCGGCGCGGTCTCCAGCAAGGCGGGATCGTTGAACTGGGGCTCCACCAGCCATTCGTTCTCCGGCTCCTCTTCCTTCTCGGGCTCCGGCTCCGGCACATACTTAAAGGTGGACACCGGGGTCTCCCCGTCTCTGGGACGGCCGCCGGGTACGGCGATCAGCTCGTTGGGCTTGTACAGGCGCAGATCCTCCGTATCCCCGTCCAGGCGCACCTTCACGGTCTGGCGCAGGAGGTTGACCTGCACGGCGGTGCCGAAGCCGTCCTTGGTCTCCACGAACGCACCCTGCTTGGGCACCTTCTTGACCAGATCCTCGTAGGCCTCCTGCTCATAGCGCAGGCAGCACATGAGTCTGCCGCAGCTGCCGGAAATCTTGGCGGGGTTGAGCGACAGGGACTGCACCTTGGCCATCTTGGTGGACACGGGCTGGAAATCGTCCAGGAACTGGCTGCAGCAGTAGGGGCGGCCACAGATGCCGATACCGCCGATCATCTTGGCCTCGTCCCGTACGCCGATCTGTCTGAGCTCGATGCGGTTGCGGAAGATGCCCGCCAGATCCTTGACCAGCTCGCGGAAATCCACGCGGCCGTCAGAGGTGAAGAAGAACAGGGTCTTGGTGCCCTCGAAGTTGCACTCCACGTCCACCAGCTTCATGTCGAGCCCGTGCTCGGCAATCTTCTTCTGGCAGATCTCAAAGGCCTCCTTCTCCCGCTGGACGTTCAGCTGGGCGATGCGCAGATCGTCCTTGGTGGCGATGCGGAGCACGGGGCGCAGGGGCTGCACCACGGCGGTGTCCATCACGCTGTGGTTGCCGCGGATGCAGTCGGCAATTTCGAGACCCTTGGAGGTCTCCACGATAACCTTGGCGCCGGTCTTGACATCCAGGCCCCTGGGGGAAAAGTAATAGCACTTCCCGCGGTTTTTAAATTTGATGCTTACGACTTCAATCAATGCTGTATCCTCACATCTCGCTGCCGGCGATCGAATCCACGGCCAGCAGCCCGAATAATTGTTTGACTCCTGTGTTGACCTTCTGATACTGGGAGAGCTTTTCCATCAGCCCGCACAGGCGCAGCATGTCCTTCCGGGACAGGCCCTTGAGCTTCCGGCGGGCGCAGAGCGCGTCCGTCAACTGAAGGCGGACCTCGCCGCAAAGGGCCGAAAAGCTCTTGCCGTCCATCCCCTCGTTGACGGCGCACCAGCGAAAGAGCTGGGCCGCGTCCCCGCCCGAGACCGCCTTGAGATATCCGGCGGCAAGCTCGACCGTCGCCTCATCCGCGCGCTCCTCCGTCTCGCCGCCGGCGCTGACGCGGGCGCAGCGGGAGCGGACCGTGGGCAGCAGCAGCATGGGGTTGACCGTGCACAGCAGGAAGACCGCCCCGGCGGGGGGCTCCTCCAGCAGCTTGAGCGCCGCGTTCTGGGCGGCGGTGTTCATGGTCTCCGCCTCGTCCAGAATGTAGACCTTGCGTTCGGCCTCGTTGGGCAGGACGACAGCGTCCGCGGAGAGGGCGCGGATCTGGTCGACGGTGATCTGGGCCTTTTGCTTTCCCTTGTCGTCGGCAAGCCGCCCCACGGTGATCACGTCCGGGTGGACGCCGGCGGCCGTTTTGCGGCAGTCCCGACAGACGCCGCAGGGTCTGGGGCCCTGGCCGCTGCAGACAGCGGCGGCGGCAAGCCGTTTCGCCTCACGCAGGGCGTCCTCCCTGGTGGCGGCTCTGACAAGACAGGCGTGGGGCAGGCGGCCGCTCTGGATGCTTGCGTTCTCTGCCATGCCGTCCCCGCCTTTCGTTTTCACAGTATCAAGATATTTTACCCTAAAAAAAGGGTGAAGTCAACATAAAACCGCCGGTTCGACAGGCGAACAAAAAGGACGGCCGCAAAGGCCGCCCTTTTTCAACACGTCAAATGACACGCACCCTACAGCTCCCGCTTCCGGTAGAAACGGACGGAGAGGAACCAGGACAGGGCAAAGAGCGCCAGCAGCACCAGCAGCGCCGCAAAAAATGCGCCCGGGCCGAGAACCGGCACGGCCTGCCCGACACCGTCGGAGGCGCCCACGCCAGCCGCCCCATAGGTCAGAATCAGGGAACCGATATAGATCACGTAGTAGAAAATGCGCCCTTTTTCGGTGCCCAGCCTGAACATCACGGGCAGCAGCAGCGAGACCGGCAGCAGTCCTCCCGCCAGCATGGCGGTGAGCAGCAGCGTCCGCTCCCCGCCGGCGGGAAACCTCCTGAAAACGCCCAGGGCGCACAGCAGAAAGATCACCGCCACATACCCGAGGGCGAGCAGATACTTCTCGTCCACCTGGGTTTTGCGGGAGACGGGCATGCTGTCGCAGCATCGGTTAAAGTGAAAGCGCTCGTCATAGGAGAGCAGACTTGTCACCGTGGGCGCGCACATGACCAGGGGGAAGATGGTGAGAAACGGGGTCTCGCTGGAGCCGAAGATGCTGACCGTTACGAAGAGCAGGTCCATCACAAACAGCATCTTCAGATACTTCTTTGCCACCAGGAAATCCTTGTACAGCAGGGCTTTCACGCCTCTCCCTCCTTTACCATAAACACAAACAGCTCCTCCAGCGTGACGGGGCTGATCTCCGCCCCGGCGGGCAGCACATCCCGCCGCACGATGGCGGAGACGCCGTAGGGGCTCTCCTTCTTTCCGATCACCGCCGCGGGGTCGAGCTTTTCCAGTTCCGCCTGTTCGCAGCGCAGGAAGGCGTATTCCTCCAGCAGCCGGTCCTTCTCCTCCAGCAGCATCAGCTTTCCCCGGTGGAGAAAGGCAATATAGTCGCAGAGCTTTTCGAGATCCGACACGATGTGGGAGGAGATGAGGATCGCGTGGTCCTCCTCCCGCGTAAAGTCTGAGAGCAGGGACACCACCTCGTCCCGCACCACAGGGTCGAGGCCGGAGGTGGGCTCATCCAGCAGCAGGAGCTTCGGATGGTGGGCCAGGGCCATGGCGATGCCGAGCTTCATGCGGTTGCCGCGGGAGAGCTCCTGATAGGGCTTGTTCACCGGAACGGTGAGCTTTTTCAGCAGCGCGTCATAGGCCGCGGCGTCCCAGCTTTTGTAGAGCCCCGCCAGCATTTTGCCCGCCTGCTGCGCCGTCATGCACCAGGGGATGCCCGGCTCGTCCAGCACCACGCCCAGCTCCTCCTTGACCGGGGTGAGATCGGCGGAGATCTCTGTCCCCAGTACCGAGGCTTCGCCCCCGTCGGGCTTCGTCATACCGAGCAGCAGGCGCATGGTGGTGGTCTTGCCCGCGCCGTTTTCCCCGACAAGGCCCAGGATGCAGCCCTCCGGCAGTTCAAAGCTCAGGCCGTCCAGGGTGAAATCCCGGTACGCCTTTGTCAGTCCCCGTACTTCGATCGCGTTCATTTCGCTTCCTCCTCCAGGCGCGTATAGAGCGCCCACACTTCCTCGCCCGTCAGACCGCAGTCGGCCGCCAGCGCCCGGGCCTTGCGCAGAGTCCGGGTCAGCTCCTCCATGCGGCTCTCCCGCAGGGCGTCATGCCCGCCGCCGGAGACGAAACTGCCCCGGCCCGGCTGGGTGTAAATGAGCCCCGCGCTCTCCAGCTCCTCATAGGCCCGCTTGGTGGTGATGACGCTGATGCCCAGGTCCTTCGCCAGCGCGCGGATGGAGGGCAGCGGCGTGTCCGCCTTGAGCTTCCCCGTCAGGATCTGCTTTCTCAGCTGCGCCACGATCTGGTCATAGATGGGCCGCCCGCTTTTCGGATCAATCAAAATGGTCATAGTCTCACCTGCGCCGCATTACTGTATATATACAATATATACAGTATATACGGATTTGTCAAGTGTTTTTTAGCCGTTGACAAATGCAAAAAATCTGGTATATTGTTCTCAACTGAATACACCTTATCAAGAGTGGTGGAGGGAACGGCCCTGTGAAGCCCGGCAACCTGCAGATGCAAGGTGCCAAATCCGGCGGTGAGACGAAAGATGAGGAAGTTGCCCAGCTTTTTTGCGCACCCCGGTCCGGAGTGCGTTTTTTGTTTGGTTGAACTTTTACTGAGTTACAGGAGGAATTTGAAATGCGGCATTATCTGTTTACATCCGAGTCCGTCACCGAGGGGCATCCCGACAAGATCTGCGACCAGATCTCCGACGCGGTGCTGGACGCCATTCTGGAGCAGGACCCCATGGGCCGCGTGGCCTGCGAGACCACGGCCTCCACGGGGCTGGTTCACATCATGGGCGAGATCAGCACCAGCTGCTATGTGGACATCGGCAAGATCGCCCGGGGCGTCATCCGCGACATCGGCTACGACCGGGCCAAGTACGGTTTTGACTGCGACACCTGCGGCATCATCACCAACATCGACGAGCAGTCCGGCGACATCGCCATGGGCGTGGACAAGGCCCTGGAGAACAAGACCGGCGAGGAGGCCGAGCTGCAGACCGGCGCCGGCGACCAGGGCATGATGTTCGGCTATGCCTGCGACGAGACCCCGGAGCTCATGCCCCTGCCCATCTCCCTGGCCCACAAGCTGGCCCTGACGCTGACCGCCGTCAGAAAGAGCGGGGAGCTGGACTACCTGCGGCCCGACGGCAAGACCCAGGTCACCGTGGAGTATGATGAGAACAACCGCCCCGTCCGCGTGGACACGGTAGTGCTCTCCACCCAGCACGCGCCGGAGGTCACGATGGAGCAGATCCGCAGGGACATGATCGAGAAGGTCATCAAGGCCACCGTGCCCGCAGAGCTTCTCGACGAGAACACCAAGTACCTGGTCAACCCCACCGGCCGCTTTGTCATCGGCGGACCCCAGGGCGACTCCGGCCTGACCGGGCGCAAAATCATTGTGGACACCTACGGCGGCAGCGCCCCCCACGGCGGCGGCGCCTTCTCCGGCAAGGACCCCACCAAGGTGGACCGCTCCGCGGCATACGCCGCGCGCTGGGTGGCCAAGAACGTGGTGGCGGCGGGGCTGGCCAGGCGCTGCCAGGTGCAGCTGGCCTACGCAATCGGCGTGGCCTCCCCCGTGAGCGTGATGGTGGAAACCTTCGGGACCGGGACGGTCTCCGACGAGAAGCTGGAAGCGGCCGTGTGCAGGGTCTTTGACCTGCGGCCCAGCGCCATCATCCGGGATCTCGACCTGAGAAAGCCCATCTACCGGAAGCTGGCCGCCTACGGTCACATGGGCCGGGAGGACCTGGGCGTGAAGTGGGAGAACGCCGACCGCAGCTCGGAACGGCACCTTTTTTGTTTTTCATCAGCGGTTTTTCTTTCTCTCTTCCAGAGAAAGCAGCACGATCTGCTCACACAGCTGCTCGTAGCTCATGCCCGCGACCCGGGCGGCCTTGGGGATGAGGGAGTTCGGCGTCATGCCCGGCAGGGTGTTGACCTCCAGGCACCAGGCGCGGCCCTCCTTGTCCAGGATGAAGTCCGAGCGGGAATAGACCGAGAGGCCCAGGGCCTCGTGGAAGCGGAGCGCCGCCTCCCCGATCTGCTTCTGCTCCTCCGGCGTGATGCGGGCCGGGCAGATCTCCTGCGCGCCCTCGGCGCCGCTCTGGTACTTGGCCACATAGTCAAAGCTGGTGCCCTCGGGCGGGACAATCTCGATGGCGCTGAGATACTGTCCGTCAAAGATGGGCTGGGTCAGCTCCCGGCCGACGATCTTCTCCTCCACGATCACGCGGCTGTGAAAGCGCGCCAGGTCGTGCAGAGCCGCCTCCAGCTCCTCCCGCGTGTCCGGCAGGGCCACGCCGATGGAGGAGCCGCCGTTGACCACCTTCACCGCGCAGGGCACCGGCAGCTCCTCAACGAGGCGCGGGATGTCGTCTTCGGTGTAGCTCAGCTCCTGCCAGGCGGGGGTGCGCACGCCGGCGCTTTCCATGATGCGCTTGGCCACCGCCTTGTCCATGGCCATGGCGCTCGGCAGCGGGCCGGAGCCCGTATACGGCACGCCCAGCAGATCCAGGGCAGCCTGGATCTTGCCGTCCTCACCGTCGGCCCCGTGCAGACCGAGGAACACGCAGTCGGCTTTTTGGCAGATCTCCAGGACATTTTTGCCGAGGTGGCTGGGGCCCTGCAGTTTGCGGGCGGCCTTCACCGCCTCCAGATCCGGGGCCTCCTTCTCGATGGCCACATGGCCGATAAAGCCGTCGGGGACGTCAAAGGCGGCCTCCAGGTCGCCGTCATAGTCCTCGAGTCCCATGTACATATCCACAAAGATGGCCTTGTGGCCCAAAGCGCGCAGCGCCTTGCAGACCGAGGTGCCGGTGACCAGGGCCACATGGCGCTCGGTGCTGATGCCGCCGCCCAGAACAACGATTTTCATATCCGCTTTCCTCCGCTGCAATCAGAAATTTTTATAAACGCGGGGCACCCGCTTCGACAGGGCGCACAGCAGCTCATAGGAGATGGTGCCCGCCGCGGCGGCCAGGGTCTCCACGCCGGCTTTGGCCCCGAAGATCTCCACCTCGTCCCCCACAGAGACCTCGGGCAGGTCCGTCAGGTCGATCATGCACATGTCCATGCAGATGCTGCCGCGCTGGGGCGCAAAGCCGCTGCCGGCGGCAAAGGCGCACTTGTTGGAGCAGAGCCGGGGCAGGCCGTCGGCATAGCCCACGCCCACCACGCCCATGCGGGTGGTGCGCGCCGTGGTAAAGCGCCGGCCATAGCTGACGTCGGTCCCGGCGGGGTAGTGCTTGATGGTGGTGACTCTCGTCATAAAGCGCATGCAGGGCTTGAGATTCAGGCGGCCCGCCTCGTCGCCGTAGCCGTAGAGCAGCAAGCCGGGGCGCACCATGTCCAGAGCCATCTCCGGGTACTTGGCCACAGCGCCGGAGTTTGCGCAGTGGCGGATCTCGAACTTCACGCCGCCCTTGGCCTCCACCTCGTCGAGCACCTCGCAGAAGAGCCGAAACTGCTCGCGGGTATAGGCCTCGTTGTCCGCGCCCGGCTCGTCGGAGACGGCAAAGTGCGTAAAGGCGCCCTCGGGGATCAGCCCCGGCATGCGGCAGGCCTTGATGATGTTCTCCACGCCGCCGTCAAAGCGCTCGTCCCGGCAGAGGACGCCCAGGCGGGACATGCCGGTGTCCAGCGCGATGTGGACCCTGAGCGGCTTGCCCAGACGCACAGCCTCGGCAGAGAACTCCTCCGCCTTGGCAAGGCAGGTGATGGTCTGGGTGATGTTGTTTTCAATGAGCATGCGGGTGTACTCGCAGGGCGTGTGGCCCAGGATCAGGATGGGCAGGGTGATGCCCCCGTCGCGCAGCTCCATCGCCTCGTCCAGACAGGAGACGGCCAGGTAGTCCGCCCCGCAGTCGGCCAGGGTGCGGGAGACCTCCAGCGCCCCGTGGCCGTAGGCGTTGGCCTTGACCACGCCCAGGAATTTGCAGCCGGCCGGGATGGCCGCGCGGATGGCCGCGTAGTTGTGCCGGATGTTGTTGAGACTGACCTCCGCCCAGGTGCGTTTGTCCAGTTCGCCCATTGCAATTCCCTCTTTCCAATAGCCGAAATTAAAGATTACTATAGCATATGCCGCAGAAATACGCAACGTTTTTGCGGAGGAAAAAGCCGGCGCTTTCGCGCCGGCCTCAATGTGCAGACAAAGTGAATCGGTCAGATCTGTTGTGTCATCCTGAGCGCAGGCGAAGGATCTCAAGCGCTGAAACATCGTACGCTTGAGATCTTTCGGCTCGCCCTTCGGGCTCGCTCAAGATGACACGATTTCAGACTTGTATGCAGCCGGTCTCGGGTTGTTTGACAGTGGCTCAGTCGATCTTCAGCACGACCTCGATGTCCCGGTCGAGGTGGCGGACGAAGGCCGCCGCGTCGTCCAGCGAGCCCACGATGCAGCCGTAGTGCGTGGGGATGACGGTGTGCGGATGCATGGCGTTGACAAAGGCCGCGGCCTCCTCGGCATTCATGGTGTAGGTGCCGCCGATGGGGACCAGGGCAATGTCGCACTCTACGGCCTCCCCCTCGGGGATGCGGTCGGTGTCGCCGGCGATGTAGATGTGGTTCGGGCCCATCTCCAGCAGGTAGCCCAGCCAGCCGTTCTCCTTGGGGTGATTGGGCTTGTTGGTGTTGTAGGCGGGCACGCCCTCGATCTCCACGCCGCAGAGGCACAGCGTCTCCTCCGCCTCCACGGTGCCGAGCTTGTGGGGGTGGATCCCCTCGTCCAGCACTTTCTGACGCATGGAGCCAGGGCAGACATACATGGTGTCCTCCTTGGCCAGCTTCCTGAAATCCTCCGGGGAGAAGTGGTCGTAATGCGGGTGGGTGAAGAGGATGAGGTCGGCGTCATGCGGCTCCTGCGTGATGCGGAAGGGGTCGATGTAGACGATGCTCTTGCCCGCGATGCGGATGGAGCTGTGGGCGTTGACGGTGATGTTGTCCAGCATTTCATTTGCTCCTTTCTGTTCGGTGAAGGACGGTTGCCGGAAACCACGTCATTGCGAGCCAGTGCGCACACTGGCGCGGCAATCCGTTTCTCCCCGGTTCTGCTGCTTGATCCTTTCCTTCCAGCATTTGTGGCACATGGCCACATAGCGGTCGTTGCCGCCCAGGAGCACCTGGCTGCCCTCGGTGGTGATGCGGCCGGCTTCGTCGATGCGGGCGTTGACCGTGGCCTTGCGGCCGCAGGCGCAGACGGTCTTGATCTCCGTGAGGGAGTCGGCCAGCTCCATCAGCCGCTGGGCGCCCGGGAAGAAGTGGGTCAGAAAGTCCGTCCGAAGGCCGAAGCACAAAACCGGCAGATCGTCCTCATCCACGAGCGTGCGGAGCTGGTCGATCTGCGCCGGGGTGAAAAACTGCGCCTCGTCGGCGATGATGACGTCGTGCTTTCCCGCTTTGCGGTACGCGGCGATGATGTCGTCCTCGGGGGTGATGATCTGCGCCGTGGCGGAAAGGCCGATCCGGCTTTTGACGATGTCCGCCCCGTCGCGGGTGTCGATGCTGGGCTTGATGAGCCAGACGGTCATGCCCAGCTCCTCATAGTTGAATTTGGTGATCAGCGCCTGGGCGGACTTGGACGAGCCCATCACGCCGTATTTGAAATAGAGCTTAGCCATTGGCGGTCTTCCCCTCCAGATGCGCTCTCACGCGCTCCATGACCATCTCCAGCGCCACGCGGTTGTGGCCGCCCTGGGGCACGATGATGTCCGCATTGCGCTTGCTCGGCTCCACAAACTGCTCGTGCATGGGCTTGACGGTTGCCAGATACTGGTTGATGACGCTGTCGAGACTCCGGCCGCGATCCCGTACATCCCGCACGATGCGGCGCAGGATGCGCACGTCCGCGTCCGCGTCCACATAAATCTTGATGTCCATCTGGTCGCAGAGCTCCCTGTTTTCGAAAATCAGGATGCCCTCGGCAATGATGACACGGGCGGGCTTGATGATGATGGTGTCTTTGGAGCGGTCGTGCACGGTATAGTCGTAGACCGGGCAGACGACGCTGTGCCCCTGGCGCAGCTGCTTGAGATGCTCGATGAGCATGTCGGTGTCAAAGGCGTTGGGGTGGTCGTAGTTGAGCTTGGCCCGCTCCTCGTAGGGCATGTTGTGGTGGGCCTTGTAATAGTTGTCGTGGTTGATGACGGAGACGTCCGGCCCGAAATTCTCACAGAGTTTGCGGGTGATGGTGGTCTTGCCGCTGCCGGTGCCGCCGGCAATGCCGATAACCAGAACCTGATCCATAACTGGCCTCCTGTTTTCTCTGTATTCGTCTTATCTTAGCATATCCCGCCCGCAGTTGCAATTTGACTTTTTGAGAATCTGCTATATAATTTGTACGAAGGCTTAGTGGATTCGAACCCCTACCGGTTTCTGCAGGCATATTTGGGCTGAATCTTCGTTGTAGCCCTTGGAAATACGAAAGTATTCCCCGCGGTCTACGCCTTGCCTCAGCGCAAATCTGCTCTGCAGAAACTGCGCAGCACCTGTGAGCTGGCAATTTTCGAGCGATTTTTGCGTCCAACGAACGCCGCTGGGCTGACGCCCAGCAAGTGAGGCGGGCCAAAAAGCGCCGAAAAGGGGCGCTCACAGGCGGCAGGTGTTCGTATCCACTAAGCCAAGGCCATTCCATTCTGAATTTAAAAAGGAGGCATTTTCATGACCCCTCATAACAACGCCAGGCCCGGTGATTTCGCCAAAACCGTTCTCATGCCCGGCGATCCTCTGCGCGCCAAGTATATCGCGGAGACGTTTCTCAAGGACGCGAAGCTCGTCAACAACGTGCGCGGCGTCCAGGGCCACACCGGCACCTGGAAGGGCGTGCCTGTCAGCGTGATGGCCTCCGGCATGGGCATGCCCGCCATCGGCATCTACAGCTGGGAGCTGTACAAGGTCTACGACGTGGACAACATCATCCGCGTGGGCTCCGCCGGCGCGGTGCAGGACAACGTCAACGTCATGGACATCGTCATCGCCCAGGGCGCCAGCACCAATTCCGGCTACGCGAAAAACTTCGGCTTCCCCGGCACCTGGGCCCCCATCGCGGACTACGAGCTGATGCAGCACGCCGTCGAGGCGGCGAAGGAGCACGGCGCCAGACTCCACGTGGGCAACATCTTCTCCTCCGACAACTTCTACTACCCCGAGGGCTACACCGGCAGCGACGCCGTGCGGAAGATGGGCGTGCTCGCCGTGGAGATGGAGGCCGCCGCCCTCTACGCCAACGCCGCCTACCTCGGCAAAAAGGCCCTGTGCATCTGCACCATCTCCGACCATCTCTATAAGGAAGAGGCCCTCTCCGCCGATGAGCGCCAGACCTCTTTCAACCAGATGATCGAGATCGCCCTGGACACCGCCGTGAAGATGGCGTAATAAGCGCCGGGCGCCGTTTATAAAAATTTCCAGTTTTCTCCGGAAAAAGTCGCCGTTTTGTTCAAGTTTGCGCTTGATTTGCCTGCGGTGGACATGCTATAATTTTCCCGTGTGATGAGCACATCCCCTTTTGTCCAAAAATATTTTTATGGAGGAAACACAATGAAAAAGATTCTCGCACTCGTTCTCGCACTGTGCATGATCTTCGCGCTGGCCGCCTGCGGCTCCAAGCCCGCTGCCGCCCCCGCCGCTGCCGCCAAGGTCAAGATCGGTATGGTTACCGACGTCGGCGGTGTCAACGACAAGTCCTTCAACCAGACTTCCTGGGAAGGCCTGCAGGCCCTGGCCGCTGAGGACAGCTCCTTCGAGGTCAACTACCTGGAGTCCAAGACCGACGCTGACTACCAGACCAACATCAACACCTTCATCGACGAGGGCTACGACCTTGTCATCTGCGTGGGCTACATGCTGGCTGACGCCACCCGCGCCGCCGCTGAGGCCAACCCCGACCAGAAGTTCGCCATCATCGACGACTCCTCCTGCGCCGATCTGCCCAACGTGGCTTGCCTGATGTTCGCCCAGGAGCAGGCCTCCTACCTGGTCGGCCTGGTCGCCGGCTCCGTCACCGAGAGCAAGACCGTCGGCTATGTCCAGGGCATGGTCTCCGACTCCATGAACCTCTTCGGCATCGGCTATATCACCGGCGTGCTTGAGGCTTGCCCCGACGCCACCGTTCTCCAGTACAACGCCAACAACTTTGGTGATTCCGCCGGCGGCTCCACCGCTGCCAAGGACATGATCACCAAGGGCGCCGACGTCATCTACCACGCTGCCGGCGGTACCGGCATGGGCGTCATCGAGGCCTGCAACGAGGAAGGCATCTGGGCCATCGGCGTTGACACCGACCAGAGCATCCTGGCTCCCGACCACGTGATCACCTCCGCCATGAAGCGCGTCGATGTTGCTTCCCAGGACATCTCCAAGGCCGTGAAGGACGGCAGCTACACCGCTGGCGTTCACACCTACGACCTGTCCAACGGCGGCGTTGACCTGGCTCCCACCCGCGACCACATCCCCGCTGACGTCCTCGAGAAGGTCGAGGCCGCCAAGAAGGCCATCATCGCCGGTGAGAAGACCGTTCCCACCACCACCGCTGAGTGCCCCGCCTTCACCCTCGGTTAATGCTCCAAGCATTCCCCGGACGCGGCTCATAGAGCCGCGTCCTTTTTTTGTCATATTTACCATTTTTCACCCCTGTGTTTTTTCGCGGATGGGCGCAAGAAATGGTAGAAAAAGCGCGAGTCATATGCTACAATAAAGTATCCATCTATTCTTTACAGGAGTATGACTATGGTTGACTTTTATCAGATCCGCAGCCCTCTGTCCCAGATCACAGAGGAGCGCATGCACCGTTTCATCCGCGCCCTGTCCGACGCCCTGGGCGAGCCGCTGGAGAAGGTTTCGCTGGAGCAGTACCTCTCGGACGACTTTGCCCTGCTCTACGTTGCCTCCGGCGGCAGCGAGGGCTATTTTCTGGAGGTCTTTGAGCAGCTCAAGGCCCGCCACTGCTATATCCTCACGAGCGGCGAGAGCAACTCCCTGGCCGCCTCCATGGAGATCCTCAGCTTTCTCAACAAGCACGGCGGCAGCGGCGAGATCCTCCACGGCGACATCGACCAGGTGGCCTGCCAGATTCGCGCCCTGCGCAACGCCCACCGCGCCAAGGCCCTGCTGAAAGGCAAGAAGCTCGGCTGCATCGGCGCGCCCTCCGACTGGCTGATCGCCAGCAGCTATGACCCCGCGTCCATGATGGACAAGCTCGGGATGGGCTTTGTCTCCATCCCCATGGAGGAGCTGCTGGAGGAGATCGCAAAGGAGCGTTATCCCGAAAACGAGTACACCGCGGCGTTCAAGGCCCAGGCTTTTGACAAAGAGGAGATCGAAAAGGCCCTGTACGTCTACGGCGCCTTCCAGCGTCTGGTGGACAAGTACCAGCTCTGCGGCGTGAGCGTGAGATGCTTTGACCTGCTGGACACCGTTCACACCACCGGCTGTCTCGGTCTCTCTATCCTCAACTCCATGGGCATCTGCGGCGGCTGCGAGGGCGACGTGCCCGCGCTGCTGTCCATGGCGGTGCTGGGCGCCGTCACGGGCGAACCCATGTTCCTCTGCAACCCCAGCCGCTTTGACACCAAGAACGGCTACGCGGTCTTTGCCCACTGCACCATTCCCGTCACCATGCTCAGAGAATACACGCTCAACACCCACTTTGAGTCCGGCATCGGCGCGGCGGTCCAGGGCAAGCTGCCCGAGGGCGACTGCACCATTTTCAAGTGCGAGGGCGACCTGTCCCGCTTCCACGCCCAGGAGGGCGAGATCGTGGACGTGCCCTGGAGCGACATGCTCTGCCGCACCCAGGTCAAGGTCAAGCTGGACGACTTCTCCTGCTTCCTCACCAAGCCCATCAACAACCACCACATTCTCGTCCGCGGCAAGCACGCGGCGGAGATGGAGGCCTTCTTCCGGATTCTGGGATAAGGGGAGGCCCGCCTTGCCGCATTGCCTTTTGCCGGCCTGCTTCGCGACGGCCCGCGAAAGGCGAGGCTGCGGAGATCCCACGCCGCCTTCTTCTGCCACTGGCAGCGGCGGCATGCAATCCCCTCAGTCAGCCTGCGGCTGACAGCTCCCCTCCCTAAAGGACCGGGCGCTTCGCGCCGTCGTAGGCAGAGGAGCCAACAAGGTACTTATTTATTTCAACATAGGGGGCGGTCAATTTGGCAAAACAGTATGTGGACATGAACACGCCCGTCATTGAAATGCGCAACATCGTCAAACGCTTCGGCGATTTTGTGGCCAACGACGGCATCAACCTCACCGTCCACAAAGGCGAAATCCACGCAATCCTCGGCGAAAACGGCGCGGGCAAGTCGACGCTGATGAACCAGCTCTACGGCCTGCTCAAGCCCACCTCCGGCGACATCCTGGTCAACGGGAAAAAGATCGACATGAACAATCCCCGCGACGCCATCGACGCCGGCATCGGCATGGTGCACCAGCACTTCATGCTGGTCCAGCCCTTCACCGTCACCGAGAACATCGTCCTCGGCACCGAGCCCACCAAGGGCGTGAAGCTGGACATGGCCACCGCGCGCAAAAACGTGGTGGAGATCTCGGAGCGCTACGGGCTGTCCATCGACCCCGACGCCAAAATCGAGGACATTTCCGTCGGCATGCAGCAGCGCGTGGAGATCCTCAAGGCGCTCTACCGCGGCGCGGACATCCTGATCCTTGACGAGCCCACCTCCTCCCTCACCCCGCAGGAGATCACCGAGCTCATCGACATCATGCACAATCTGGTCAAGGACGGCAAGAGCATCATCATCATCACCCACAAGCTCAAGGAGATCAAGGAGTCGGCGGACTTCTGCACGATCATCCGCATGGGCAAGTACATCGGCACCGTGGATGTGGAGAAGGTGGACGAGAACGACCTGGCCTCCATGATGGTGGGCCGCAAGGTCACCTTCAAGGTGGACAAGCCCGAGCAGGAGCCCGGCGAGGTGGTGCTGGACGTGAAGGATCTGCACTGTCTGGACTACCGCGGCATTGAGATCGTCAAGGGTCTCAACCTGCAGGTCAGACGCGGCGAGATCGTCGGCATCGCAGGCATCGACGGCAACGGCCAGACGGAGCTTGTCGAGGTCATCACCGGTCTGAGAAAGGGCACGAAGGGCCAGGTGCTGGTCAACGGCACGGACGTGTTCAACAAGCCCCCCGCCTTCGGTTTCCAGCACGGCGTCTCCTCCATTCCCGCCGACCGGCAGAAGCACGGTCTGGTGCTGGACTTTTCCATCGAGGACAACCTCATCCTTCAGAACTATGAGAAGAACCCCTTCTCCAAAAAGAACGTGCTGCAGCGCGATTCCATCTTCGCCCACGCCACCCAGTCCATCGAGAAATACGACATCCGCCCGTCGAGCAGCGAGAAGCGCCCCGCGGGCACCCTCTCCGGCGGCAACCAGCAGAAGGTCATCATCGCCCGTGAGGTGCAGAACGACAAGGATCTGCTCATCGCCGTCAACCCCACCCGCGGCCTGGACGTGGGCGCCATCGAGTATGTACACAAGTACATCGTCGATCAGCGCAACAAGGGCAAGGCCGTCCTGCTCGTCTCCTTCGAGCTGGACGAGATCATGAGCCTTTCCGATATCATCGACGTAATCTTTGACGGTCAGATCGTCTCCTCCATCCCCGGCAAGGAGGCCAACGAGAACGATCTGGGCCTGATGATGGCAGGAGGGAAAAAGGCATGACAAAAAAGAAGAAGGACTTCCTGGAAGTCGTCTCGGATACCCGCTTCATCCACATCCTGCTCTCCATTCTGCTGGGCTTCCTTGTGGGCGCGGTCTTTCTTGCAGTGATGGGCCTGTCTGTGGGCGAGGCCTACGGCAGACTGATCACCAGCGTCACCAGTCTCAAGGGCTTTTCCTATGTGATCGTCTACTCGATCCCCTATATCGTGGTGGGTCTGTCCGTGGCCTTCTCCTTCAAGACGGGCGTGTTCAACATCGGCGCTGAGGGCCAGTTTGTGGTCGGCTCCATGGCCGCGGCCGTGGTCGGCATCCTCGCCGGCGACCTCCCCAAGCCCGTGCTCATCCCCCTGTGCTTCCTCGCCGCCATGGCGGCCGGCGCCTGCTGGGGCATCATCGTGGGCTTCCTCAAAACAAGGTGGGGCATCAACGAAGTGCTCTCCATGATCATGTTCAACTGGATCGCCTTCTATCTGTCCAACTTCATCGCCGGCATCCCCGCCATCCACTCCGACGGTACCGCCGAGGCCACCAAGAATATCTCCGCAAACGCCAGCACCCTGCTCTCCAAGGATCTCATCAACAGCCTGGGTCTGGCCCCCACGGCCAACTGGGGCATCCTGGTGGCCATCCTGATGACCGTACTGGTCTGGTTTGTCATTGAGAAGACCACCCTGGGCTACGAGCTCAAGGCGGTCGGCTCCAACAAGTTTGCGGCCGAGTACGGCGGCATCAGCGTCAACCGCTCCATCCTGACGGCGCTGGCCATCTCCGGCGCACTCGCGGGTCTCGGCGGCGCGCTGCAGCTGATGGGCATGGGCAACCGCATCTCCGTCTTCTCCAGCCAGGAGGGCTTCGGCTTCGCCGGCATCGTGGTGGCCCTGATCGGCTGCTCCAATCCCTTCGGCGTGCTGGTCGCGGGCATCTTCTACGGTGCGCTGATGTTCGGCGGCAGCAAGCTGAACCTGGTGGGTGCCCCCACCCAGCTGATCAACGTCATCGTCGGCACCGTGGTGTGCTTCATCGCCATCTCCATCATCTTCAGCCGCATCAAAAATCTCCGCAAAGTTCCGGTACCTGCCGCATCCAACGCTGCTGTGAAGGAGGGGGATAAGAAATGACAAGCTTCATCAACGACCTCGGTATTGTCCTCTACGCGACCCTCATCTATACGACGCCCCTGCTGTACGCGGCCCTGGGCTCCTGCTTCTCGGAGGTCTCGGGCGTGGTCAACATCGGCATTGAGGGCATGATGACCGCCGGCGCCTTCACCGGCACCGTGGTCGCCTACTTCACCGGCAACCCCTGGATCGGCTTCCTCTGCGGCGGCCTCGCGGGCGCGTTCTTCGGGATGCTCCACGCCATCGCCACCGTCAAGCTGGGCGCCGACCAGACCATCGCCGGCACCGCCATCAACATGCTGGGTCCCGGCATCGTCATCATGATCGCCAAGGTCATGTTCAACTCCACCGACACCATCCCCCTGGAGGCCAGCATGAAGATCCCACGCCTGTTCCGCGGTGTGTTCGACACCTCCACGGTCTTCGGCCGCTTCATGGACAACGTCTTTGCCAACTACGCCTCCACCTACCTGGTGTTCATCGCCGTGGCCGTGGTGTGGTTCGTGTTCTACAAGACCCGCTTCGGTCTGCGCCTGCGCGCCTGCGGCGAGCACCCCCAGGCCTGCGAGACGCTGGGCATCAACGTCATCTCCATGCGCTTTTTGTGCGTGTGCATCTCCGGCTTCCTGGCGGGCCTCGGCGGCGCCTGCGTCACCATGGCCATCTCCACCCAGTTCCGGCCCATCTCCATCGTGGGCCAGGGCTTCATCGCCATCGCGGCGGTCATCTTCGGCAAGTTCCGCCCCCAGGGCGCACTGCTTGGCTGCCTGCTGTTCGGCTTCTGCTCCGGCCTGAAGGTGGTTCTCGGCGGCTCCTCGGGCATCGACATGCAGCTGATCTCCATGATCCCCTACGCGGTCACGGTCATCGTGCTGATCCTGTTCGTGGGCAAGTCCCGCGTTCCCGCCGCCAACGGCAAGCCCTACATCAAGGCAAAGTAATCACGCATCCTTTTCCCCGCGCCCCGGGCCGATGGCCCGGGGCGCATCTTTTTGTTGAAAGTCCGTCCAGTATCAGGTATAATAATATGAATGTTTATACTTAGGGGAGGACGCCATGGAAAAGGAAATCCTTGTCTCGATCTGCTGCCTGACCTACAACCACGAGGCCTATCTGCGGGACACGCTGGAGGGCTTTCTGATGCAGAAGGTGGATTTTCCCATCGAGATCCTGGTCAATGATGACGCCTCCACCGACGGCACCCGTGCGATCCTGCAAGAGTATGCGGCAAAATACCCGGAGCTGATTCGCCCCTTTTACCAGGATGTGAACCTCTACTCCCAGGGGAAGGACCTGTGCCTGGAGGTCCTCTATCCTGCGGCACGGGGCAAGTACATCGCCCTGTGCGAGGGGGACGACTACTGGACCGATCCCACGAAGCTGCAGCTGCAGGTGGATTTTCTGGAGGCCCATCCGGAATACACCGCCTGCGTACACGACACGATCGTCCACTACTGCAGCGGAGAGAGAGAAGACTATCGGCTGCTGCACCGCGGGCGGGACTGCGACGTGCGCTTTGAGGATGTGCTCTTCGGCATGTCCCACGCCTTCCACACCAGCTCCGTCGTGGCAAAAAAATCCGTCATTGCCCACCCGGCGGACTTCTTCTATGTGGGTCTGGCCCACGGCTTCGGCGACCACCCGGACGGGCTCTGGATGATCACCAACGGCCCTGTGCGCTATCTGGATCGCTGCATGTCCGTCTACCGCATGCATTCGAACAACGCCTCCTGGAGCACCATGGTGGACGGCGCCTACGAGAAAATGCTGGAATATTTTCAGGGCAAGCTGGAGCTGCTGAACGCCTACCGCCCCTATGCCTCCGCCGAGCGCACCGCAGCGGTGGATCAGGCCATTCTGGAGACGGAGTTTGAAATGATGCACTACGAGGGCCGGGACCGCGAGCAGCGAAAGTCCCCCTACGACGCGATCCTCCGCCGGCAGAGCTTCTCCTACCGGGTCAAAAACCTGATCAAATGCCTCTTCCCCGGGCTGCAGAAGCGCTACCGGGAGAAGCGGGGCTTCCGGAGCCAGTGAGCATTTGCTGACTTTTTCTTGCGTCCTCCGGGACACTGGCGTATACTGTGAAACGGTGCCTCTTCAGGCATCTGAGGGATTATGGACAAAAAACAATCGGTCATCACCAATTTTATCTGGCGGCTGATGGAGCGCGGCGGCACCTATCTGATGAACTTTGCCGTCTCCATTGTGCTGGCCAGGCTTCTGGATCCGTCGCTCTACGGCACCGTCGCCCTGGTCACCGCCATCACCACCATCCTGCAGGTCTTTGTGGACAGCGGGATGGCCAACTCCCTGATCCAGAAGAAGGACACGGACGACCTGGATTACGCTTCCGTGTTCTACTTCAACCTGGGCTTCTGCCTGCTGCTGTACGCGGGACTGTTCTTCGCCGCCCCCCTGATCGGCAGGCTCTACAGGGACCCCTCCCTCGCCCCCATTGTGCGTGTGCTCGGGCTGACTATTGTGGTCGCCGGCGTGAAGAACGTGCAGCAGGCCTATGTGGCCAAGACCATGCAGTTTCGCCGCTTCTTCTTTGCCACATTGGGCGGCACGATCTTCTCCGCGATTGTAGGCATTACACTGGCCTATCTCGGCTACGGCGTGTGGGCGCTGGTCTTCCAGCAGCTTTTGAACGTCACGGTCAACACTGTCATCCTCTGGCTCACCGTGGGCTGGCGGCCGCAGCGGGCTTTCTCCTGGCAGCGTCTGAAGGGGCTCATCTCCTACGGCTGGAAGCTGCTGGTGTCCCAGCTTTTGGACACGGCCTATCTCAAGCTCTATCAGTTCATCATCGGTCTGCGCTACTCCACGGCGGACCTGGCCTTTTATAACCGGGCCGAGCAGTTCCCCAATCTCATCATGGAGAACACCAACGCCTCCCTCGACAGCGTGCTGCTGCCGGTCCTGTCCTCCGAGCAGGACGACCCGACCCGCGTGCGGGAGATGACAAAACGGGCCATCCAGGTCAGCACCTTTATCCTGATGCCCATGATGGCAGGCCTGGCCGCCTGCGCCCAGCCGCTGATCCGCTTTCTGCTGACGGCCAAGTGGCTGCCCTGTGTGCCCTACATGCAGGTGTTCTGCCTGTACTTTGCCTTCTGGCCCCTGCACACGGCCAATCTCAACGCCATCAAGGCCATGGGCCACAGCGACATTTTCCTCAAGCTCGAGATCGTCAAGAAGGTGCTGGAGACGGCGGTGCTGCTTGTCACCATGCGCTACGGTGTGATGGCCATTTCCCTTGGCCTGCTCTTCTCCGGCTTTGCCTCCGTCGTCATCAACGCCTGGCCCAACCGGAAGCTGCTGAACTATCCCGTCACCCGCCAGTTGCTGGACATTCTGTCCACGCTTCTGCTCTCCGCGGCCATGGCGCTGCTGATTTTGCCCGTCACAAAAACGGGGCTGCACGATCTGGTCAAACTGCTCATCATGGTGCCTGCCGGCGCCGTGGTCTACATTGTCGGCGCAAAGCTGCTGCGCATTGAGAGCTTTGACTATGTGCTCTCTGCCGCCAAAAAGCTGCTGAGCCGGCACAAAGCCTGAGAGGAGGCGCTATGGATACATCCATCATGGTCTCGGTGCTCTGCACCGCCTACAACCACGAGGCCTATCTGCGCGAGGCCCTGGACAGCATGGTCGGGCAGCAGACGGATTTTGCCTATGAGATTCTGGTCAGCGACGACGTCTCCACCGACCGCACCGCTGACATTATCCGGGAGTACGAGACCAAGTACCCCGACAAGGTGCGCGGCTTCTATATGACCGAGAACCTCTACTCCCAGGGCCGCGACATCTACTACGAGGTCTTTTTCCCCAATGCCTGCGGCAAGTACACCGCCTTCTGCGAAGGGGACGACTGCTGGACCGATCCCACCAAGCTCCAGCGTCAGGTGGATTTTCTCGAGAGCCATCCGGATTATACCGCCTGCGTACACGCCACGGAACTGTTAAAGTGCGAGGGCGCCCGGGCGGAGGAGACCCTGGCTGTCCGGGATGCCGACTGCGACATGGAGTTTGCGGACATCCTGCCCGGCATGAGCCACGCCTGGCATACCAGCGCGCTTCTGGGCCGCACCGACCTGCTGGCCGCCCCCCCTGACTTCTATACCATCGCCGCCGACGCGGGCTTCGGGGATTTCCCCTACGCCCTGTGGCTGCGTCTCAACGGAAAGATCCGGTATCTGGCGCGCTTCATGTCCCGTTATCGCCTCTCCAGCGGCGCTGACTCCTGGAGCGCCGACCAGGAGAAACAGACCTCCCGGCGCACCCGCTTCTTCCGGGGCGTCATCGATATGCTGACCGCCTTCAAGGCCCACACAGAGGACGAGGCGCTGCTGAAGCTGACGGACGCGTGGATCGACCGCTGGACCTTCCAGCTGCTCTACACCCTGGGCCGGGACCGGGAGCTGAGGAAGCCCCCCTACCGGGCGATCCTGCGGGAAAAGCCCCTGGCCTTCCGCACCAAAAACTTCGTCAAATGCGCCTTTCCCGCCCTGCACCGTCTCTACAGAAGACAGCGGGGATACAACGAATGAAGGAGAATCCCATGAAAAAGCTGCTGCTTCTGGGCGGTTCCAGTTATCTTCTGCCCGTGATCCGGGAAGCCCACGACCTCGGCATCTACGTCATCACCTGCGACTATCTGCCCGATAATACCGCCCACAAGTTTTCCGACGAGTACCGCAACGTCTCCATCATCGACAAGGACGCGGTTCTTCAGACCGCGCGCGAGCTGCAGATCGACGGCGTGATGTCCTTTGCCTGCGATCCGGGCGTCACCACCGCGGCCTATGTAGCCGAGCAGATGGGCCTGCCCTTCGCCGGCTCCTATCACGCTGTATCCATCCTGCAGGACAAGGGACGCTTTCGCGCCTTCCTGCGGGACAACGGCTTTACTGTTCCCTGGGCGAAGCGCTACACCGAGAAGGCCGCGGCGCTCGCGGATGCGGACAGCTGCCCCTGGCCCATGATCGTCAAGCCCGTGGACTCGGCCGGCAGCAAGGGCGTCACCCGGGTGGATTCCGCGGCCGAGCTCTCCGCCGCCATCGACCATGCCCTGCGTTTTTCCTTCGGCGGGGCCTTCATCGTCGAACAGTTCATCCAGCAGCGGGGCTTTTCCTCCGACACCGACTGCTTCTCCGTGGACGGGGAGCTGGTCTACTGCTCCTTTGACGAGCAGCGCTTTGACCCGAAGGCCGAAAACCCCTACACCCCCGCCGCCTACACCTGGCCCTCCAGCATGCCGGACGAGATCCAGGCCGAGCTCCGGCGTGAGCTGCAGCGGCTCATCACGCTGCTGGGACTCAAGACCTCGGTCTACAACATTGAGACAAGGCAGGGCACCGACGGCAAGGCCTACATCATGGAGGTCTCCCCCCGCGGCGGCGGCAACCGCCTGTGCGAGGTGCTGGAGATGGCCACCGGGACGAAGCTCATCCAAAACGCGGTCAAGGCCGCGGTGGGCCTCGACGTGGACGAGATGCGCGATCCCGTCTATCACGGCCACTGGGCGGAGGTCATCCTCCACAGCGGGAGGGAAGGAGACTTTGAGGCGCTCCGGATCGATCCCGCCGTCCGCCCCTTTGTGGCGGAGGAGCAGCTCTGGGTATCCCCCGGCGAGCATATCGAGCGCTTTTCCGGCGCAAACAAGGCCATCGGCACCCTGGTGCTGAACTTTCCCGACCGGGAGAGCATGGAACGGTATATGTCCGATGACGGCTGGTACGAGGTCGTCACCCGCGTATAAATGTAAATAGAAACTGGAGAACACCGCATGAAAAAACTTTTGATGCTGGGCACCAGCTACGGCACCTGCCTGATGCTGGAGTACGCAAAGAGCAAGGGCGTCTACACCATTGTCACCGACTACAACGAGCCGGAGCACTCCCCCGGCAAGCAGATCTCGGACGAGTACTGGATGCTCAACACCGGTGATCTGGACGCGCTGGAAAAAAAGTGCCGCGAGGAGGACGTGAACGCCGTCGTCTGCGGCATCAGCGAGTTTAACCTGGAGATGTGCATGGAGCTCTGCCGGAGACTCGCTCTGCCCTGCTACTGCACCCCCGAGGCCTGGCACTACTCCCACGACAAGGTGGATTACAAGGCACTGGCCACGTCCCTGGGCGCACCGCTGGCCGACGACTACTTCCTCTCCGACCCCCCGACCCGCGAGGAACTGGACAAGGTGAAGTACCCTGTGGTCGTCAAGCCCATCGACCTCAGCTGCAACCGCGGCATCAGCTATGTCTACAACGAAGAAGAACTATTCAAGGCCATGGACTACGCCCGCAGCATGTCAAGCAGCCGCAAGCTGGTGGTCGAGCGCATGCTCCACGGCGAGGAGTGGTACGGCACCTACGCCCTGGCCGACGGCGAGGTGCATCTGCTGGCCCTGTGCGCCATGTACGCACAGCCCGGCTATCCCAAGTTCTGCTACTCCATCACCACCACCGTCTCCAACCATGTGGAGGACTTCTGCCGCGAGATCAACCCCCACATTGAAAACGTCATCAAGGGCACGGGCTGCCGCGAGGGCTACGCCTGGACCCAGGCCATGCGCGACGAGGACGGCCACTTCTACATCATCGAGATGGGCTACCGTCTCGACGGCGACATGATGTACGTCCCCTTCAAGGAGCTGCTGGGCTTTGATGTGACCGCCTGGATCGTGGACTACGCCCTGGGCGAGCGCAACGACCCCGCGCTGCTGCCCCCCTCCCAGGCCAAGGCCTTCACCCGCACCGCCAACAGCTACATGCTCTGGACCGACGACAAGGGCGGCACCATCGCCTCCATCGAGGGTCTGGACGAGGTGAAGTCCTGGCCCGGCGTGACCGTGGACTCCCTGGCCGCCCCGGGCGATTCGATCCGCCCCTACGGGCCGCTCGGCTGCATCCTGTTTACCACCGAGAACGTGGAGGACATGATCGAGATGATCCGGAAGATCAACGACACCGTGCGCATCACCAACACCGATGGAGACGATGTGCTCATCTACTACACCGATTTTGACTACCTCCGGCAGATGTACCGCGAAGGTCTGGAGGGAAAATAAGACTCCCGCGCTGCGGGAGTCTGGAAAGAAGGCTTGCGATATGTCTGAGCTTATCAATGTGACCCGCTCCTCCCTGCCCGCCTTTGAGGAGTACTGCGCGGAGATCCGCAGCATGTGGGACAGCCACTGGCTGACCAACATGGGCGAAAAGCACCAGGCGCTGGAGAGTGCGCTGCGGGACTACCTGGGCGCGGAGAACGTGACCCTGCTCACCAACGGCCACCTCGCGCTGGAGAACATCCTGGAGGCCCTGGACCTGCACGGAGAGATCATCACCTCCCCCTTCACCTTTGCCTCCACCACCCACGCCATCGTCCGCTGCGGCTGCACCCCGGTCTTCTGCGACATCGACCCCGAGACCTACACCATGGACCCGGAGAAGATCGAGGCGCTGATCACCGACAAAACCGTCGCCATCCTCCCCATCCACGTCTACGGCAACCTTTGCGACGTGGAGGCCATCGAGGGCATCGCGAAGGCCCACGGGCTGAAGGTGGTCTATGACGCGGCCCACGCCTTCGGCGTGAAAAAGGACGGCGTCAGCTCCGCCTGTTTCGGGGACGCGTCCATGTTCTCCTTCCACGCCACCAAGGTCTTCCACACCATCGAGGGCGGCGCCCTGTGTTTTTCCGATCCCGCGCTGAAGCAGAAGATCAACGACCTGAAAAACTTCGGCATCCACGGTCCGGAGGAGGTGCCCTTTGTGGGCGGCAACGCCAAGATGAACGAGTTCTGCGCGGCCATGGGCCTGTGCAACCTGCGGCATCTGGACGCCTGGATCGAACAGCGCCGCGGTGTGGTGGAGCACTACCGCGCCCGGCTGGCCGGGATCCCGGGGCTGAAGCTCGGCGCCGAGCAGGCGGGCGTGCAGTCCAATTACGCCTACTTCCCCGTGGTCTTTGACGGCTACAAGGTTGACCGGGACCAGGTCTTCGACCGCCTGGCCGAGCACGACATCATCGCCCGCAAGTACTTCTATCCCATCACCAACTCCTTTGACTGCTACCGCGGCCGTCCTGGCTTTGACCCGGCGCTGACGCCCATCGCGCAGTACATGGGCGACCGGGTGCTGACCCTGCCGCTGTACGCGGACCTCAAGCACGACGACGTGGACCGCATCTGCGACATCATCCTGAAGTAAATCCCCTCAACAAAAAGATGTCATCCTTCGCTTTGCCCTGACGGGCTCGCTCAAGATGACATGGTTTATGCCGCTTGTTCAACCGCCGTTTTCCATTCGGAAAACGGCGGTTTTTTGCTTTACGGTTCCATCTCCAGCTCGACGCTGCGCCCGACGGAGAGGAAGAAGAGCACGCACGTCTTGACTCTCTGGCCCAGGATGCGGCTCATCGCCGCGGCGTAGGCCGTCAGCTGTCCCCGATAGAGCGCGGCGCGCGCCGCGAGCTCCTCGTCGGTCTTCACCCGGTCGGTCTTGTAGTCGATGATGACAAGGCCGTCGACCTCCCGCAGGCAACAGTCCACCACGCCCTGGAGCAGCAGCTCCTCCCCTTCCGCACCCGGATAGACGGCGTCCGCCGGCAGCAGCAGGGAGAAGCGAAACTCCCGCAGGGGGTCCTGCGCCGCCAGCATCCGCCTGCCGAGGGGCGAGGAAAAGAGCCGCTCGATGGCGGAGACGTTCACCGCGTCCGCCTCCTGGCGCGAGAGGAAGCGGGCGGCGCAGAGCCGCTCGATCTCCGCACGGATGCCCTGCCGGCTGCGGCCTTTGGCAAAGTCCATGTACTGGAGCACCAGGTGCGTGGCGACACCCCGCTCGGTGGCGGTGAGGGGGCGCTGGGCGGTCCCCAGCTCCGGCATGCGAAAGGCGTATTGCGTCCGGGGTGCGACGGTCACAGCGTCCGGGTCGCGCTCCTCGCGCCCTTTCAGTTCCGTGGCCGTGACCTTGGAGGGCAGGGCCACCGCCTCCGCGTGGGGGTAGCGGAAGGTGAGTCTCCGGCGCAGCTCACAAAGGGCGTCCTCGTCCACGGGGCAGGCCGGGGTCTCGGGGCTCGCCTGCGTCTCCTCCCCCGCGTCGCCGCAGACCGTGAGCGTCACATGCTCACCGGCGTCTGCCAGGCAGGCGGCGATCATCCAGCCGGCCATGCTGCCGGCGCGCGTCAGCGTCTCCGGCGGGATGGGCGGGACGGCGGCGGGGCGCCACTTTTCCAGCTCCTTGTCCGGGTCCTTGAAGGCGGCGGTAACAAACAGGCGCTCTTTGGCGCGGGTCAGCGCCACATAGAGCAGGCGCATCTCCTCGGAGAGGCCCTCCCGCTCCTGGCGCATGGCAATGGCCGCGCGGGCCAGGGACGGATAGCGCACCCGACGCTCCAGATCCACCACCCGGGGGCCGAGCCCCAGTTCCGGGTGTACCAGCACGGGCTCGGCCCGCTCGCTGCGGTTGAAGCGGCGCGCGGTGTCGCAGAGAAAGACCACGGGAAACTCCAGGCCCTTGGACTTGTGGACGGACAGGATCTGCACCGCGGAGGCGCTCCCCCCGGCGGCGGGCTCCTGCCCCTTCTCCGCCAGCGCCTGCACCCACAGCACAAAGCGGTGCAGGCCCCGGTAGCCGGTGCTCTCAAAGCTCTCGGACAGGGTGACGAAGGCCATCAGGTTTTCCCGGCGCTGCCGCCCGTCGCTCATGGCGCTGCAGAGAGCCAGCAGGTCAAAGCGCTCAATGATCTCCCAGACGGTCTGGGCGGCGCTGAGATCGGCACAGGCCGCGCGCAGTTGGGAGAGCTTTTCCAGAAAGCTGCGGCATTTTTCATCCTCCGCCGCGGCCTTTTCCAGCGCGGAGTAGAGATCCGCCTCCCGGTCGGCCGCGCGGATGCGGGCCAACTCGTCCGGCGTAAAGCCAAAGGCGGCCGAGCGCAGCACCGCGATGAGCGGAATATCCTTGTGAGGGTTATCCAGCAGGGTGAGGATGGAGAGCAGCGTGGAGATCTCCACGCTTGTAAAGAAGCCGCTGCCCTGGGCCTTGCCCACGGGCACGCCCTCCCGGATCAACGCTTTGCGGTAGACGCCGCCCACGGTGTTGGCCGAACGCAGCAGGATCGCCACATCCCCGTACTCCATGGGCCGCACGCCGCCGGGGGCGGCGACGGTCGCCCCGCTCTCCACCAGGGCTTTGATCTTCCGGGCCACGAAGCTTGCCTCCACGGCGGTCTTGTCGGGGCTGTCCTCGGCGTCCGCTGCGGGCAGGCGCACCAGCAGCAGCTCCGGCTTTGGAACCGCGCCGGTATACCAGTCGGCGCCCTTGATGAGAGCCGCCTGCTCGTCATAGTCCACGTCGCCCAGCTGACGCGACATGCACAGGGAGAATACGGCGTTGGCCCCGTCCAGGATCTCCCCGCGGGAGCGGAAGTTCTCCCGCAGCAAGATCCGCTGCGCCACGGCGGGGTCGGCGACGGCGTAGTCCCGGAACTTCTCGTTGAAAATCTCGGGGTCCGCCAGCCGAAAGCGGTAGATGGACTGCTTCACATCGCCCACCAGGAAGAGCTTTCGCCCGCCGTCGGAGAGGGCGCGGAAGATGGCGTCCTGCACGCGGCTGACGTCCTGGTACTCGTCCGCCATGATCTCGGTGTAGCGCTCCGAGAGGCTGCGGGCGAGGGGCGTTGGGTTGTCG
>ONPY01000052.1 GCA_900319835.1 uncultured Eubacteriales bacterium
GTGCCACATAGCACCTAATACGAAGGAGCATGTGGCGCGCCACATGCTCCTTCGTATTAGGTTTCTTCTTGCTCTACCCCAACTATTGACATAGAGCCATACACAAACAGAAAAAGGGATCGCTGCAAAATGAGAATTTTGCAGCGATCCCTTTTGTATATAGAACGATCAGCAGCAGAGAATGAAGGGCAGGCACCGCCCGCCGGAACAGATGGAGGCCGCGCACAAACCCAGCCACAGGGGATTGAGATTGATGGAGCGGGCATAGCCCCCGGCGTAGCGGTCGTAGAAGTCGCCGCCGGACTGCAGCTGCTGGAGCAGCCGCCGGTACTCCTCGTTATCGGGCTCGATCTCCACGGCGCGTTTGGCGTGTTCCAACGCCGCCACCTTGTTGCCGAGATACATGTTCGCTCCGGCGGAGAGATAGTACCACTTGCCGTCCCGTTCGGGGATCGGCACGCCGGAGAGGGCGGTCAGCGCCTCGCGGTACATGCCGTTGCGGATGTAGTTCTTGGCGGCGGTGTACTCGCTGCGCTCGGTCTGCTGTGCCTGCTGGGCCTGCTGCCAGGCGTTCCAACCCGTCCACGCGCCCCAGTCATACTGCTGGTAGGCGTTGCCGGCGTATCCGTAACCCGGGCCGCCGGAGCTGCCGTAGCTCTGCTGGGCATAGGGGCCGGCCTGTGCCGTGCCGTTTTTGATCTGGTCATAGGCGGCGTTGATGTCGTTCATCTTCCGGGCGGCTTCCTCATCTCCGGGGTTGAGATCAGGATGATATTTCTTTGTCAGCTCGCGGTAGGCCTTCTTGATCTCCTCGTCGGAGGCGTCCGGGGCCACACCCAATACCTTGTAAGGATCCTGAACCATTAGGCGTCCTTTCCGCCGAACTTCTGGTTGAAAGCCAGCCAGAGCCCGACGCAGAGAATGTTCTGCAGCAGCTGCGTGTCCCGCACCAGCGGGAGCTTGTCAAACCAGAAGAGGCATTCGCCCAGCTGCATTTTCAAAATATCGCGGAAGCGCCGCTCGTTGTCCTGCCCGGCGAGGGAACGAAAGGCGTTGTAGCTGCCGGTTTTGACGTCCTCCTCCAGATCCATGGCGGCATCCAGCAGATAGAGAAAGCGGCCCAGAGCATGTCCCATGCGCCTCAGCGCGGGACTCCAGCGGTCCTCCCGCCAGACAAAGACCTCCGCCATCAGATCGCCAAAGCAGGCGGCCGCGGCATCGGGCGCCTCCTCGCCGCTCTTTTCAAGCTCACCCAGCGCGTCCAGCGCCTGGGTGATGGCCTGACACTGCCGGGGATAGCGCGACTGAATCCCGCGGTACCACGGCTCCAGCGTCTTGGCCTCGGCCAGGGCGGAGAGACTGCGGTCATCCCGCCAGTCATCCAGACACTTGAGATAGGCCAGGGCCAGATTCATGTTGGCCGCGTAATCGGAGATCTCGCTGCAGACATAGGTCTGCGCCTCCAGCGGGTGGCGGGGGCAGCGCTTCTGCGCCGTCTCCTCCTCCGGCTCGTAGAGGGAGCCCAGCAGCAACACGAGAAAGGTCATGTCGTAATTGAGCGTGAGCCGCGCCGGATGACCAAAGCAGCGCTCCAGACTGCGGCAGAGCCCGCAGTAGAGCTGTTGATAACGCTGCCGCTGATCGTCCTCCAGAACGCCCGCGGCAGCAACCAGATAACCAAACATACGAAATATTCAGCTCTTCCCGATAAAGGAATTGCCGCACTTGCGGCAGACGATTTTCAGCTTGCCGTGGCCGCGGGGGACACGCAGTGTGGTCTTGCAGGAGGGGCAGGTGAAAAACTTGTAGTCCTTCCGCTGCACCCACTTCTCCCTGCGGATCTTGAGATCGGCCGAGAGCTTGTAGCGGGCGCGTAGGTACTTGCCGTTTTCCTCGCGGCGGCGGACCAGGTTGCGCGAGAGCATCCGGAAATAGCTGTAGCCCAGCAGAGCGAAAACCGGCAGATAGGCAAGCCACCCCGCACTGCCCCGGAAAAAGGACGCAAGGAGCAGCAGGACCAGATCCAGCCCCAGCAAAAACAGATTTAATTGATCGATGCCGTTTCTCCCGGCCATGAAACGCGCCAGTTTTTCCTTCATGATCTCACCAAGTCCTCTGAAAGTTCAGAGTCAATTTTAGCACACAGCGGTGTGAAGGGATGAAAAATCTGTGAATTTCTGCGACGGTAGGATACCACAAAGTCCGACCATGCACAAGGGAAAAGAAAAAACAGACGCGGCGAAACATCGCCGCGTCCGTGTGGGAAGCGATCAGCGCAGATTCAGGGGGGTCAGCTCCACGTAGTCCTCCAGCGGAGCGTCGTTCATCACCAGCTCGATGATCTGACGGCCAAGGGGATCCAGCTCGTCGGTCATGAACTGCTGCAGCTGTTCCTTGAAGAAGTCGGTGATGATCTTGGCACCGGCGTCAAAGCCCTCAAAGCCCAGCCAGGACTGCAGCTCCGGACGCAGGAAGGTGCGGCGGACATACTGGCCGTCCAGCTTCATCTCATCCAGCGAGTAGCCGAACAGGGGGCAGCGGGAGGGGACCAGGTGCTTCTTGCGGATCTGGCCGGTGCGGCGGGCCAGATACTCGCGGCTGATCCACTCGCCCATGAAGCCCACCTGGTAGGCGCCGATGTACTGGTTCGGCAGCAGGATGTTCAGGGTGTTGGGGCAGTCGAGCATCTGGTGGAGAAGGAGGTTTGCCTGCGTGACCTTCAGACCGGTGGAGAAGGGCCAGTAGGAGCCCACACCCTCGGCCTTCAGACCGCTGCCGGCGTTGGAGTCGGCGATGGAGGGGTTCTTGAAGCCGCGCGGGGCAATCAGACGCCACACCCAGGCCAGGGACACGGGCACCACCTGCAGCATGCCCATCACGCCGTAGTTGGGCGCCATCTTCGTGGAGGGGGGCATACGCACGCCAAAGGAGCGGACGTTGACCTCCTGGGGCTCATTGCCGGGGACAATGCCGTCGACCATGTCGCGCGGGATGATGACGCGGGGGTTGGAGCAGGGCTTGCCCGTGGAGTCCATGATGTGCTCCCAGATCAGGCAGGTGGAGCCGGGCACGCCGTCCATGTTGAAGAACTCCAGCGGCTCGGAGGGGTGGATGCTGATGCGCTCATACTCGGCATTCTTGCCGTAGCTGGTGTCGCCGTCCATGCGCAAAAACCAGCCGTCCTCGGCGTCGGCGATCTTCAGATAGCCGGAGCCGTCCTGAAAGTCCTTGTGGCTGAGCACCATGTCGTCGGCGATGGGGCGGATCTTGCAGGTCTCGGAGAGGTTGAGGTAGTACTTCTCACCGCTGACGGTGTGGATGCCCATGAGGATCTTGCTGTCGGGCTCGCGGTGGATCTCCTCCAGCATCTCGCTCTTGCCGCCGCCGGACGCGCCCTCATGCATGAAGACGGTCTCGTTCTCATAGGGGGACTCCAGCATGGCCGCGGAGGCGTGGTTGGTGATCCAGCCCTCATGCTCGCCGATGTCCAGCAGCATGGAGAACACGCCCTTCTTGGCGGAGGGGCCGGGATAGAGGTTGTAGGAAAACACCTCGTGCAGCTTCTCGCTGCGCTGGTGTACCACGACCTGCTTGCCGTTGAAGTGGGTGTGCCGGAAGGGGGGCGCCACGTAGATGATGGCGCGCGGGTCAAAGACCTCGGGCACGTCATAGATGGACATGAAGCCCTGCATGTTGGCCAGGGACAGGGCAAAGAAAGCGGCGTTGACCGGGCAGATCATGAGGCTGTTGTAGCCGTAGTGCTTTCCGCCGGCCTTGAAGGGCAGCATGATCAGCTGCTGGTTGGACAGCCAGTCCATGGTCTCCTGGCGCAGCTTGGAGAAGGGGTAGCCGTAGCGGTCGATGAAGTAGGGCTTGTCGGAGGGCAGCTCGTCGCCGATGCGCATGCAGTCGGGATCGCGGCGGCGCATGTAGTCCTCCATGAAGTTGACCACGGTGCCGTTTTTGCAGCGGACGACCTCGGCCTCCTTGACCAGACCCTTGCCCTCGATGGGGTAGCACACGTCATAGCGGGAGGAATGGGTGGGGCCGTAGGCCATCTCCATCAGCTCCTCCTTGGACTCCGGATAGACCAGATAGCGGCTCTTCTGCAGGGCGGCTTTCAGGTCCTCCGGCAGAACAAATCGATTGAAATAATTATCAGTATACAATAGAAATCCCTCTTTTTACATGAAATTTGAATGGATAACCGTATCTTGTGACTATTTTAACACCGCGACGCAGGAGTTTCAACGAACAAAAAAACCGAAAAAATGCCCGGATGCGGCGAGAAAAAAGCGCCCTAACTGTACAGATTCACCAATACGTCCCATTCTATGCATCCCATAAGGCGGCGGTTGAAAAAAATCGGGAAAGCGTGTAAACTAAACAGCAGCGAAAAAGACAGGAGGACCGGCATGAGGCGCAATTTCAGGCTCACCCTCTGCTATGACGGTACGCGCTACCGCGGTTGGCAGAAGCAGGGGAATACCGACAATACCATCCAGGCCAGGCTGGAGACGCTGCTGTCCCGTCTGCTTGGGCAGACGGTGGAGCTGGCGGGCTCCGGGCGGACCGACGCGGGCGTCCACGCCAGACGTCAGGTCTGTTCCTTCCGGGCGGAGACGGAGATGAGCTGTGAGACGCTGCTCTCAGAGATCCGCCGTTACCTGCCGGAGGACATCGGCGCGCTCTCTCTCGAGGAGGCGGAACCCCGCTTTCACGCCCGGCTCAGCTGCCGCGAGAAAACCTACGTCTACCGCATCTGGAACAGCGAGAGCCCGGATGTGTTCGAGCGCCGTTATCGCACGGCCTGGCCGGGAAGCCTTGACGAGGCGGCCATGCGCCGCGCCGCCGGTCTGCTGCTGGGAGAGCACGATTTCAGCGCCTTCTGCACTGCCAGAGGCAAAAAGAAATCCGCTGTGCGCACGCTTAAAAGCATTGAACTGATCCGAGAGGGGGAGGAGCTGCGGCTGGTCTTCACAGGTGACGGCTTTCTCTACAACATGGTGCGCATCCTCACGGGCACCCTGCTGGAGGTCGGCAGCGGGCAGCGCAGCGCCGAGAGTGTCCGGGAAACATTGCAGTCAAAAAACCGGGTGCTGGCGGGCTTTACGGCCCCGCCCCAGGGGCTGTTCCTCTGGGAACTGTGCTACGGTGAAAGCGCTGAATTCTGAAACACGCTGGGCGGAAACACCCTTGCACAACGGCCCGAACCGCGGTAAGATGAATCAAACAACAGATCACGGGAGTGTGAAAACATGGATAAAACCGAAATGACAGAGCTGCTGCACCAGGTGGCCGCCGGGACCGTCAGCCCCGAGGACGCGGCGCTGAAGCTCAAGATGCAGCCCTTTCAGGAGATCGGGGAATACGCCAAGGTGGACTTCCACCGGGGCATCCGGCAAGGCGTACCGGAGGTAATCTACGGCTCCGGCAAGACCAAAGAGCACATCCTCGGCATCGCAAAGGCCATGCGGGAAAACGGGCAGAAGACCGTGCTCATCACGCGCCTGACCCGGGAGGCGGCGGACTATGTGGCCGCCGAGCTGCCGCTGGACTACAACCCCCTGTCCCGGACCGGACTGGTTGGTGAGCTGCCGGCTCCCACCGGAAAGGGGAAGATCGTGGTGGCCACCGGCGGCACCAGCGACATCCCCGTGGCCGAGGAGGCCGCCGTCACGGCGGAAGCTCTGGGCAACGAGGTGGTGCGCCTGTACGACGTGGGCGTCTCCGGCATCCACCGTCTCCTGGGCAATATGGAGACCATCATGTCCGCAAGGTGCATCGTGGCCGTGGCCGGGATGGAGGGGGCGCTGCCCTCGGTCATCGGCGGCCTTGCCGACTGCCCGGTGATCGCCGTGCCCACCAGCGTGGGCTATGGGGCCAGCCTCGGCGGTATTGCGGCGCTGCTCTCCATGCTCAACTCCTGCGCCAGCGGGGTCTCGGTCGTGAACATCGACAACGGTTTCGGCGCCGGCTACATGGCCAGCATGATCAACCACCTGGACTAAACATGGAACTGAGAGATTTCTTTTTAGAACACCCCCGCGCGGCCCTGGCCTTTTCCGGCGGGGTGGATTCGTCCTATCTGCTGTACGCGGGACTCAGATGGGCGGAGGAACTGGGCGTGTACTTCGTCAAGTCCGCCTTTCAGCCGGAGTTTGAGCGGCGGGACGCGCTGCGTCTGGCGGAAGAACTGAACGCCAGGGTGACGGTGCTGGAGGCGGACGTGCTCTCCTGCGCGGAGGTGACTGCCAATCCGCCCGACCGATGCTATTATTGCAAACGTGTTATTATGTCAACTATAAAGACCGCTGCCAAAGCGGACGGCTTCGACCTGGTGCTCGACGGCACCAATGCCAGCGACGACATCTCCGACCGCCCCGGCTTCAAGGCGCTGGGGGAGGAGGGCGTGCTGAGTCCCCTGCGGCTCTGCGGCCTGACCAAGGCGCGTATCCGGGAGCTGTCACACCAAGCCGGTCTTTTCACCTGGAACAAGCCCGCCTATGCCTGCCTTGCCACACGGGTAAAAACCGGGGAGACGATCACAGCGGAGACCCTGCGGGCCGTGGAGGCCGGTGAGGACGCGCTTTTTGCCCTGGGCTTTACGGACTTTCGCGTCCGCACGAGCCGGGGCGCGGCAAAGCTCCAGTTCATCCCGGAGCAGCTGCCGGAGGCCCAAAGGCGCTTTGACGAGATCCGGGACAGGCTGACGCCATATTTTACGCAGATCGACATCGACCCCGCGGGAAGGGAGAAAAGCAAATGAGGACACTCTATATCGACTGTGGCATGGGCGCGGCGGGGGATATGCTCACCGCGGCGCTGCTGGCGCTGTTGGATGAAAAGCAGCAGGAGGTTTTTCTGCGGGAGATCAACACGGCTCTTGGCGGAAAGGCCGCCGTTTCTGCGGCCCCGGATGTCAAATGCGGCGTGCAGGGCCTGCACGTCACGGTCTCCATCAACGGGGACGAGGAGGGGGTGGAACTGCAGCACCATCACCACCACACCTCCATTCGGGAGATCCGGGACCTCCTGAAAGCGGCCCCAGTCTCCGAGAAGGTACGGGCCGACGCCATCGCAGTATTTGACCGCATCGCCGCCGCTGAGGCCGCGGTACACGGCAGAGAGATGGAGAATATCCACTTCCACGAGGTGGGCAGCATCGACGCCGTGGCCGACGTGCTGGGCGTGTGTCTGCTGATGGAGAAACTCGCGCCGAAGCAGGTGCTGGCCGCAGACGTCAATGTGGGCGGCGGCACGGTCAAGTGCGCCCACGGCATCCTGCCGGTGCCCGCCCCCGCAACGGAGCGGCTGCTGCGGGGCATACCCTATTACGAGGGAGAGATCAAGTCCGAACTCTGCACCCCCACCGGGGCGGCGCTGCTGGGACACTTTGTCGGGCGCTTTGGCCCGATGCCGCCCATGAGGGTTTCCGCCTGCGGCTACGGCACGGGCAAAAAGGACTTCGGCCGGCTCAACGCGGTGCGCATCCTCCTGGGGGAGACCGAGAGCGAGAAGGAGAGCCTGCTGGAGCTCAACTGCAATGTGGACGATATGACCGGGGAGGAGCTGGGCTTTGCCCTGGAGGAGCTGATGCGTGCCGGCGCGCTGGACGCCTGGACCAGCTCCATCGGCATGAAGAAGGGGAGACCCGGCGTGCTGCTGCACGTCCTCTGCCGCCCGGAGGAGCGGGAGAAGCTGCTGCGGTGCCTCTTCCTCCACACCACCACCCTGGGCGTGCGGGAGAGCGCCTGTGGGCGCTACGCCATGGAGCGGGAGCTTGTCACGGCGCAGAGCGCTTACGGCGAGCTGCGCATCAAGCGCTCACGAGGCTTTGGTGTCACGCGGGAAAAGGCGGAATATGAGGACCTGGCAAGATTGGCGCGGGCCAACGGCGTCAGTCTCAGAGACGTGAAAAACAGCATCGAAGAATAGCGTGAAAACAGCCTCACATGAGGCTGTTTTTTCATGGTTTGGAATTGTGTAATCCGGGTGCTTATGGTATAATCTAAATATTATAGATGACCTTTCCGCGCGCTTTGCGCCGGAGGAAAGGAGAAATGACATGAGAGGAAAAATCGGTCTGTGTACGCTGCTGGGCCTGGTGCTGATGCTGGTGCTTTTGCCGCAGGCAGCCCTGGCGGAGGCGCCGCTTCTGCCGGATGTGACGGCCGAGATGTGTGTGGATGCGTTCTGGGCGAAACGGCAGGAGGAGCCGGACGCGGTGCTGGCAGACGCCGAACGGATCCAAGCGCTCAACCGCAGCTTCTGGGAGACGCCCGCCTGCATGATGACAGATCTGGCCGGCGCGGAGGCGACGTTTGACCAGCAGCAGTTTTACAAGAATGTCTGGCGCGACGCTTTCGACAGCGCGTCAAGCTGGATGGCCGCACCTTATTATGACAGCGAGGGGACGGAGTTGATGGGGCCGGAGCTCAACCGGCGGCTTGCCAATATCGGCGGGGCCGACGCGGAGGCGACGGCGGAGATCGGATATGGCATCTGTGTGCGCCGCTCGGATCTGCTGGCTTTGCCCGGCGGACAGCTGATGACGGACGAACTGGGCGATCTGGACTTTGACTACAACCAGCTCTCCTCCGTGCGGGTCAACGAGCCGGTGCTTGTCAAAGCCCGGTCGCTGGATGGTGCGTACTATTACTGTGATACCGACTGCGTCTCCGGCTGGGTGCGGGCGGAGGATATCGCCCTCTGCGCCGACCGGGACGAGTGGCTTTCCGCCTGGAATTTCCCGGATGAAGAGGCCCTGGTTGTCACCGCGGGCAAGCTCTATCTGGAAAACTCCAACGTCAACCCCGCCGGCAGCGAGCTGCTGCTCACCATGGGCACGGTGCTGCGGAGAGTGGCGGCAGAGGAGTACGACGCGGTGAGCGTCAACCGCGCGCCCTTCCACAACTACGCGGTATGGCTGCCCGTCCGCGAGGCTGACGGCAGCTACGGAAGAATGATCGGCCTGGTCCCGGCCAACCGCGGCGTCAGCGAGGGCTGTGTGGCGCTGACGACGGAGAACCTTTTGAAGGTTGCGCTCTCCCGGCTGGGCGACGCCTACGGCTGGGGCGGGATGCTCAATTCCGTGGACTGCTCAAACTTTGTCCGCGATGTATACCGCTGCTTCGGTCTGACGCTGCCGCGCAACACCACCTGGCAGTCCAAGATGCCCGTGGAGAAGTTCGACGTGTCCGAGATGGACGAGGACGCCAAGAAAGCACAGCTGGACGAGCTGCCTGCCGGCGCCGTGCTGTATTTCAGCGGCCATGAGATGCTGTATCTGGGGAAGGCGGACGACCGGTACTATGTGGTCAGCGCTGTCAGCTCCATGCTCAACTCCGAAGAGGAGGCGGGCGGCAGACTCCGGGTGCGCAGCATCGTCATCAGCAGCCTGGATACCAAGCGCATGAACGGCCGCACCTGGTTGCAGGAGCTGAATCTGATGCTGCTGCCCTATGTGCCGCAGGCGATGGAGGAAACACAGCCCGAGGTCGTGACGGAGGAAGCCGTCCCGCCGGCGGATGTGTCCGCAGAGGCGGAGTCCGTCAAAACCGACGCCGCAGCGGAGGAGGAAGCGGAGACTGCCGAAGAGCAGGCGGCGCCCGCTCCTGTCCGGCGGAGACTCAGAAGCGTGAACACGAGACCCGAGGAGCCGGAGGAGACCACCTCGCTGCCCGGGAACACGCCTGAGCCGCCCGAGACTGTCACGGAGGCGAAGAACGACGTGGAGATCCTCACCCTGCCGGGCGGTCCTGCTGACAGCGACTTTATGCAGCAGGCCATCGAGGAGGCGCTTTACAGCGTCAGCACCCACAGCGGCGGCCCGGTCGGCAGCGTGATCGTCAGCAACGGCGCGGTGCTGGGCAAGGGCCACGACCGCTCCCTGGCGGACGCGGAGGCGGCCCATGCCGAGCAGCAGGCCATCGCGGAGGCCAGGAAAGCGCTGAATACCGGGGATCTCAGCGGCTGCATCCTCTACACCACCGCGGAGCCCTGCACCGAATGCCTGCTTGCCTGCCGGGCCGCCAACATCGACTTTGTCCGCTACGGCTGCACACTGGAAGACTGTGCCGGGATCGGCCTGGTGACGGCCCTGGGGGAGGACGAGGACGCACAGATTCCGAGAGGGTATCTGGTGTGCTCCGATCGTAGCGCCTGCCTGAGACTGTTTGAGTTGTACAGCGAATTGAAAGCCGCTGGCTGAATGAGAGTTTGAAAAGGAGCTGCCATGACCGAGCTGCAATTTGACGAAAAGACCCTGCGCGTGCTGAAGGTACTGTCCAGAAGCTATCCTACCACCCAGGCCGTTTCCACGGAGATTATCAACCTGCGCGCCATTCTGAACCTGCCCAAGGGGACCGAGCACTATATCAGCGACATCCACGGGGAGTATGAGGGCTTCCGCCATATCCTGCGCAACGCTTCCGGCTCCGTGCGGCGAAAGATCGACCAGACCCTGGGGGACTACGTGCCCTCCGCCGAGCGGGATGCGCTGGCGGCACTGATCTACTATCCGGAGCGGAAGCTGCGCCATATGCGCCATGAGGGGACCCTGACCAAGGAGTGGTACACCATCACGCTCAAGCAGCTGGTGGCGGTGTGCAAGATCACCACCTCCAAGTACACCCGCTCCAAGGTGCGCAAGATGCTGCCCAAGGACTTTGAATACATCATCAGCGAGCTGATGACCACCGGCAGCAAGGACTTCAACAAAGAGGAGTACTTCGGCCAGATTATCGACTCCATCATCGACATCGACGCCGCCGACAGCTTCATCACCGCCATGTGCCACCTGATCCAGGATTCGGTTATCGACAAGCTGCACATCGTCGGCGACATCTACGACCGCGGCGACAGCCCTCATCTGGTGATGGACGAGCTGGAGAAGCAGCGCTATGTGGACATCCAGTGGGGCAACCACGACATCCTCTGGATGGGCGCGGCCTGCGGCAACCTCTGCTGCATCGCAAACGCGGTGCGCATCTGCCTGCGCTACAACAACTATGACTTCCTGGAGGACGGCTACGGCATCAATATGCGGCCGCTGTCGACGTTCGCTATGGAGACCTATGCCGACGACCCCTGCGCCTGTTTTGCCCCCAAGGGCAGCGCCCACGGCGTGGTGGACGAGCACAACGACGCCATCATCGCCCGCATGCACAAGGCCATCTCCGTCATCCAATTCAAGCTGGAGGGGCAGGCCGTCAAGGCCCACCCGGAGTACGAGATGGAGGATCGGCTGCTGCTGGACAAGATGGATCTTCAGCGCGGCGTGGTGACTGTGGCGGGAGAGGAATACCCGCTGCTGGACACCAGCTTTCCCACCCTGGACCCCGCCGACCCCTATGCGCTCAGTCCCGAGGAGCAGAAGGTGGTGGAGGGGCTTCACACCTCTTTCCTCAACTGTGAAAAGCTCCAGCGGCACATCGATTTTCTGTACAAGAAGGGCTCCATGTACCGCTATTACAACAACTGCCTGATGTTCCACGGCTGCATCCCCATGGAGCCGGACGGCAGCTTTTCCGAGGTGGACGTCTACGGTGTCAAGTGCCACGCCCGCGGTCTGTTCGACCGCTGCGAGGAGCTGGTGCGACAGGGCCGCTACTCGAAGGACAAGACCAGAAAGCAGCGCGGGGCGGACTTCATGTGGTATCTCTGGTGCGGCAGCAAGTCGCCGCTGTTCGGCAAGGACAAGATGGCCACTTTTGAGCGCTATTTTGTCGCTGACAAGAAGACCCACAAGGAGACCTCCGACCCCTATTTCACCGTGGCCTACAACGACGCCGCCTGCGACCGGGTGCTGGAGGAGTTCCAGATCAAGAACCCCCGGGCGGTCATCATCAACGGCCACATCCCCGTCAAGATCAAAAAAGGGGAGAGCCCCATCAAGGTGGAGGGGCGGCTGGTCATCATCGACGGCGGCATGTCCAAGGCTTACCAGTCCGTCACGGGCATCGCGGGCTACACCCTGGTTTCCAACTCCCATCAGATGTACCTGTCCGAGCATGAGCCCTTCGCCTCCGCAGACGAGACCGTCTACCACAACAAGGATATCGAGTCCCGCCTGATCCCCATCAAGACCTATGTGGAGCGCGTCACCATCGCCGATACCGACGACGGACATGAGATCGCCTCCCGGATCGAGGATCTGGAGCTGCTGCTGCTGGCCTATCGGGCCGGCGCCGTCAAGCAGGGAAAAGACTGACTGTAAGCAGGAGAATCACATTTCATGAACAAGCTGAACGTATGCCTCATCAACGACTCCTTCCCGCCTGAGATCGACGGCGTGGCCAACGCCGTCACCAACTACGCCGGGATCATTCACAAAAATTATGGAAAGGCCACCGTGGTCACACCGGACAATCCCGAGGCGAACGACAGTGTCTTTCCCTTCCCGGTGCTGCGCTATCCCAGCGTGGACCTGACAAAGCTGGTGGGCTATTATGCCGGCTTCCCCTTTAGCCCGGAGGTGCAGCGGAAGCTGGTGGGGGAGAACTTCGATCTCATCCACAGCCACTGTCCCATCACCTCCACCATGCTGGCCCGCTCTCTCAGAGACCGTATCCATGTCCCTGTGGTGATGACCTATCACACCAAGTTTGACATCGACATTGCCAACGCCGTCTCCAGCAAGCTCCTGCAGGAGGAGGCCAAGCGCCTGCTGGTGATGAACATCTCCGCCTGCGATGAGATCTGGACGGTCAGCCGCGGCGCGGGGGAGAACCTGCGCTCCCTGGGCTTCGAGGGGGAGAGCATCGTCATGCCAAACGGTGTGGATTTCCCCCTGGGCCGCGTGGAGGACGCGCTGATCGACGAGGTGGCCCGGGGTTTTGACCTGCCCGCCGGGATCCCGGTGTTCCTGTTTGTGGGCCGCATGATGTGGTACAAGGGCATCCGGATCATCCTTGACGCGCTCAAGAGCCTGCGGGAAGCCGGCCAGGCCTTTCGCATGGTCTTTGTCGGCGGCGGCGGGGACAAGGAGGAGATCGTGGCCTATGCCGAAGAGCTCGGCCTGACGAACTGGGTCTTTTTCACCGAACCCATCCACGACCGCAACCGCATCCGCGCCTGGTACTGCCGGGCAGACCTGTTTCTCTTCCCCTCCACCTTTGACACCAACGGTCTTGTGGTGCGAGAGGCGGCGGCCTGCGGGCTCGGCAGCGTGCTTATTGCGGGCAGCTGCGCGGCGGAGGACGTGCAGGACGGCGTGAGCGGTTGCCTCATCGAAGAAAACGCCGAGAGCATGGCGGCCATGCTGGAAAAGCTCTGCCGCGCGCCGGAGAAGATGAAGGAGATCGGCCAGGGCGCCATGCGGGAGATCTATATCTCCTGGGAAAGCGCCGTGAAAAACGCCTGCGAACGCTACGGCGTCGTGATCGAAAACTACAAGGCGGGGAAGTATCCCGCGCATGAGGGGCTGTCCGACGATTTTATCCACAGCATCTCCGAGAGTATGGATGCCTATAACCGTGCGATGGATCGCCGCAGCAAGCGGGTGCGCGAGCTGACGGAGAGCTACCGCCGGCTGGTCCTTGAGCTGCAGGAGGAGCGGGATCGGCGTCTGGATCAGATTCAGGCCGCACCCCAAAAACTGGCACAGGAGTGGCAGGAGAAGGAGCGGCTGCTGCGCGCGAAGCTGGAGGAGCTCAGCCGTACCTGGGATCGGTTTATGTAAAAATATTTATGTAAAAGAAATTATGTTAATAGAATGGATAACAGCCCGGACAAAAGTCTGGGCTGTTTCTGGTTCGGTTCAGACGCTTTGGTGTTCCCGTTGGTATTTCATCCGGGTTGCAAGGCCGCCGCGCAGGTGACGCTCGGCCTTGTTGAGATCCAGCAGCTGCCGGACCTCGCGGTAGAGTCCCGGGTTGACCCGGGGCAGGCGCTCCGTCAGATCCTTATGCACCGTGGACTTGGAGACGCCGAAGACAGCGGCCGCCGCGCGGACGGTCGCCTGGTGATCGATGATATACGCGGCCAGGTCACAGGCCCGCTGCTCGATGTTGGGTTGCACGCACACCACTCCCTGTACGCGGCTTTCGCCGCGCTTTTCCTGCTCCATCTATATGAGGGCGCGGGAAGGGTTATGAGGAGACAACAATAAGAACACAAACACCGGATAAAAAAGCCCCGGTCGGAAAATACTTGTTCCGGCCGGGGCAGGAGAGAAAGGGAGAATGCTTAAAGATTGTTCTGAATAAGCCACCGGATGAGAAAATCTGCGATTTCCAGATGATTCTTTTCCAGCATCATCATGTGGCTGTTACCGTGAATGCCGACGTCCTCCAGTCGCACGAAATCATGTCGGACGCCAAGCTGATCCATGACATAGGACAGCAGGTGGTCAAACTGCGCGTGATAGGACGCCTCGCTGACTGCCGTCAGAATCGGCATCGTGAGCCGAGGCAGGCGTCGCTCTTCGCCCAGCACCCAGCCGTCCACGAGTCCGGGACCGGGAGAGGGGAGAAGGCACAGCTTGAAATCCTCCGGTGACTGTACGGGCGGCTCAAAATGCAGCGGCACGTCGGCAAGCCCATAGTTCTTTGCCTTCGGGCTGCTCAAGTCCATGGAGAAAGGCGGCGCGGTCGGTTCCAGTGCAATGACCGCCTTAACATTCTCCGGGCAGGCGTCGGCCAGAAGCCAGCCAAAGGGCCCGGCCTGGGAGTGCGTCAGCAGGATGCTGGGGCCGAGCAGTTTGAGCAGTTCCTGTCCGGCAGCGAGCACAAGCTCCTGGGAGCGTTTGTTGGAGGGCAGATACTCCACCTGAGAGGCCGCGAACTGACGAAAAGTGGGATCATCCCAATCTCCGCCGTTTTCCGGCCACTGGGTGTGCAGCTTCGCCTGCGGCCAGGGGCCCTCATCGGTGGTGAAGCGCTGGCGCACGATCTGCAGGGGATGGAAGATGCGCGGCCCCTCCGCCGCCGGATGGTAGGCGGATCTGCCGCGGGCTGGCTGTTCGGCCAGCGCCACGCAAAATCCCTGCGAGACGAAATAATCCGCCCAGCCCATGCGCCCATCGGGCGTTTGCAGCCAGTTCATGTTCGTCTGTCCGGCCCCGTGGAACATCACGACGGGATAGGGATGCTGTCTGATGCGGGGCTCATAAACCTCCACAAACATCTGGCCGGTGAGAAAGCGCTTTCCGTCCGTCTCCGTGTAGTCGCCGCCTACATAGAAGCAGGCCTTCGCGCCGAGCGCGCTCTGGTCGATCCAGGGGATTCGTTTCTCCATAGCGGTCACCCTCATTCGGCGACAATGCTCGTCTGGATCTGGTACCAGTGGTAGGGCTCGGGATTGAAGCCGCGGGCGGCACTGCCGTGCGCCTTCAGAATTTCATTGACCTGGGCAAAGTACTCGTTGAGATCCTCACCCTTGGCGCGTGCGTTGTTGTGGTGCAGAGGCAGGCAGAGCTGCGCGCCCATGCGCTCGATCATGCCGGCAAACTGCTCAGCGCTGTAGCTGCGGATACGATGGCAGAGCATGAGATTGGGCTTTTCCTCGCGCACATGCTGCACATGCTCGTCATAGTCGCGCCCGGCCTGAAAATCGATTTTGAAGTTGTTGTGCGTCTCAATGAGGTAGTTGAGATTGAACATGGAACCGAGAGGGCCGAAACGGCTGGGGCAGGGAATGCCAAAGCCCTCCGAGCCGTCGTAGAGGCAGCGGGGATCGCTGGGCCGCTGGAACTTGCCCTCGCGGAAGGCGCGGTTGTCGTGAGCGCCGGGATAGACCTTGAGAGTGAAATCGTCGAAATAATAGGTGTTGCCGGGGTACAGAGGATAGAGCGCGGCATAGGGAATGTCAAAGGTTTTGGCCACTTCCTCGGCGCAGTAGGCCGGGACCAGCACACGGCCATAGAAGCGGTGCCAGAGCTGGCCGACCAGGTTGGAGTGGTCGCCGTGGACATGGTTGAGGAGGATATAGTCGGCGCCGGTGAAATCGTCCACAGAGAAGCCGCGCTGGGCATAGACCTGCTTCTCCATCTTCTGGTTTTTGGTGAGCTCTTCCTCGGGGATACCGTCAAAGGTCGCCGCGTCCAGATAGAAGGGGTCGGTCACGAGCACCTTCCCGCCGGGGAGAACCATCTCATAGCACTGGACAGAGATCCAGCGGATGCGCAGGGCCTGGGAACTGATGCTTTCAAGATAGGGCTGCATGAAAATACCTCCTGTAAAAGTGATGATATTGTTTTTGTTTTTCTGATTTTACTATATCGTACAAAGAGGTATTATTCAAACTGATTTTTCTCTTGTTTTTATTCCTTTTTGTAATATAATGGCGGTAAAGGGGGGTGCGAAATGAACATCAAGGACTATGAGTACATCTATGAGATCTCCCGCTGGGGCAGCATATCCAAGGCGGCGGAAAAACTCTGCATCACTCAGGGCGCGCTGACAAAATATCTGCAGCGTGTGGAGTATGAGCTCTCGGCGTCGCTGTTTCTGCGCAAGGGAAACCGCCTGGTCCCGACGAAGACCGGCGCGCTGTATCTGGCCAAAGCGCGGCAGATCATCGACCTGGACCATGAGCTGAGTGAAGAGATCGCCCGTCTCAACTGCTCCCAGGATGCGACGATCCGTTTTGGCTATCCCATGGGCATGCACGCCTTCGTGATGGAGTTTCTCCTCCCGGCCTTTTTTGCCGAGTGCCCGGATGCCAGCATCCGCCTGATGGAGGACAGCTCCAAGGTCGTCATTCAGGATGTGGATGAGGGGAAGCTGGATCTCTGCCTGGCCTATTCCTCCGACAGGGAGAGCGCCCTGGAGTATGATCTTCTGGCCGTGTCACGCACGGTACTGGCTGTGCCGCGCAACTCTCCCCTGGTAAAGCTGGGGGTGCGGACGGAGGGACAGCCCTATCCGATTCTGAACGATCCGGCCTGGCTGGAGCAGCCGTATATTCAGATCGCGCAGCACACGCGCTCTGGGAAAGTGGCGGAAAACTATTTCAAACAAATCGGGCGCCGTCCCTTCAGCCGCATCTATGTGGACGATACCCGCAGCGCGCTTTCCGCGGTGGAGCAGGGTCTGGGCAACAGCCTGCTGACCGCGATCCCGCACACGGACAAGCTGGTAAATTACCTGATCCTGCCCGACTTTCTGCCGGAGGAGCAAAAGGTCTACCTGGTTTTCCGCAAGAAAGAGGCGCCGGGCAAATCCATCAAGTGTCTGATCCGCCTTGCGCATGAGTTATATCAGGAGTTTTAAAAGGTTCTATAATAAATGTTGGGGTAGCGAAGCCGAAAGGCAGAGCTACACCCAACATTTTTGTAGAAGAAAAAAAGAGTAGAGCATAGAAGAAAAATCC
>ONPY01000053.1 GCA_900319835.1 uncultured Eubacteriales bacterium
CATTATTGCCGACGGCTCCGATGAGGAAGAGGCCATTGCGACTCTGGCGGAACTGATCGATTCTGACTTCTCCGAGTAATCCGACACTTTGGCAGAGGCGTGTGTTCAATGCACACGCCTCTTTTTCTATGGCTTGTCAGTGCGGACGGCCACGGGAGAAATCCCGGGTCTGGGCAGAGAGGGGATAGGATGGAAGAACAGAGACACTACAGCGCGTTTATTTCCTATCGGCATCTGAAAAACGATCAGGCGGTGGCCAAACAGGTGCAGAACCTGCTGGAGAGCTATCGCCCGCCGAAGGGCATCACAGAGGGAAAACGCATCGGCCGCATCTTCCGCGACACCACAGAGCTGCCCGCCAGCCGGGATCTGGACGGGGCGCTGCAGGAGGCGCTGCTGCACTCAGACTATCTGATCCTGATCCTCTCCGAGACTACCAAGGATTCCAAGTGGTGCATGGAAGAACTGAACCGTTTCAAGCTGGCCCACGGCGGAAGCATCGACCGCATTCTGCCGGTTCTGGTCTCCGGGGAACCGGCGTCCGTGCTCCCGGACGAGCTGCGCTATGAGGAGCGCAGTGTCCCAGGCCCGAACGGGGAGAGCACGCCGGTCCGGATCGATGTGGAGCCCGTCTGCGCCGACGTGCGCGCAGAGAGTGAGTCAAAACAGAAACGGCGGCTGCGCACAGAGTTTCTGCGCCTTGCGGCACCCATGCTGGGGGTCGGCTACGACGATCTCTATCAGCGCCAGCGGAGGCGTCAGCGCCGCGTTCGGACCGCGCTGACAGGCGGCGCCTTTGCGCTGCTGCTCCTGCTGCTCGGCGTCATCGGCACGGCTTATCTGAGGGTCTCCGCCGCAGAAAAGCAGATCTTCCACCAGATGGTCCTGGGCCATGTGGAGGCCGGCCTGCGCAGCGCCGAGGCGGGCAAGACCCGAGAGGCACTGGCCTACTACGTCCAGGCACTCGTCGAGGATCCGGACAACGCCATGGCGCGCTCAGGCGCCCTCCTGCTCCTCCAGTCCCAGAGCTGGCTGTACGACAAGGGCGAGGCGGAGCCCGAAAAGCAAGAGACGGTCAAGCCGCCGGAACTTCTCACGGCGCTGATGGATCTGACAGCCTGGCCCGAAACGGGGGACGGTGCCTTCGTCTTTGCCGGGGCCGGCAACGTGTGCGTCTGGATGTCCGACACGGACAGCTGTTATGTCTGCCCCCGCACGGTGGACGGATACAACAACAAGAGCGTCCCGCGCGCGGCGCCCATCCTTCGGGAGGATCGCACCCTGATCGCCATACAGGATGACCACGTGATCGCCGTGTTCGAGTGGGAGGGCGATACCTGCAAGCCGGGGCTCAAGCTCTGTACGCTGCGCAGCGTCACCGATGTGGACACCGGTCGCATTGACGAGCAGGCCATCGACCCGGAGGACGAGGCCACCAGAATCGAACGGTCCTTTCTGGAGGAATATTACCGACCCGGACTCTTGCGGGACGAGGAGCTGGAGCTGGGGCCCTGTACGCCCCGCATCTATGCCGATCCTCAAAACGGCTGGGTGATCCCTGTGGCAAACACCATCTGGGCCCTGAACGCCGAATCCGGCAGGGTGGACTCCAAAAAGACCTTCAGCTCCTATGTGCTGGAGGCGGCCCAGTCGCCGGACTTTTCCGGCTACGCGGTGGTCACCGCCTCCCGCTGGAGCCGGGGCACTCGCGGGAATATCGTCACGGCCGTCAACGGTTACGGTTCCACAATGGGCGAGAGCGTGGAAGACTCCCGCTATGGCTTTCGCAGCCTCTGCTTTGACGGCAGCGGCCGCTATTTGCTGTGGGCGGACGCGGGGCTGCTCCAGCTCCTGAATGCCCCCACCCTCGGCCCTGCGGCGCCCGCGCTGCCCGTCAGCGGCATCCAAAGGGCGGACTTTACCCCGTCGGGAGAGATCCGCCTGGAGACCGCAGACGGCAGCCGCCTCTATGAGGCCGTCGGCTTTTCCTGTAAACCGGCGCGGGAATATGCCCAAGAGGACCTGGTTACGCTTTATAACCGACATAAGGACCAGGTGGCGGAGCACCTGGTGGAGGATCACAGCGTCCCGGCGAGCTACCGCGATTTTGACAGTATCGAAAACGCCTGCGGCTTTGACGGGGGATTTGCGGTGCTGCTGCCCGGCGGCGTGGTGCTGGTCTACCTGGACGGGCAGGATGAGCCCGCCGCGGAGATCCAGCTCATGCACGGGGACTATGTGAACAACGGTCTTGCCGTCAGTCCTGCGGGCTGGCTCTGTGCAGTCTCCTTTTCGCAGACGGTCTCCAACCTGGAGGAGGGAAAAACATCTTTCTGGGCTGTGGAGATCTGGAACTGGAAGGAGAACTGCTGCCTGGGCGACATCGGCAATCGCCGTCGCTACGGCGCGGACCAGCTGGCCACACCCTGCTTCCCGGAGCCGAACCTGCTCTGCTTCAACGAGAATGCGAGTGTCAAGACCCTTCTGCTCGACGGTGAGGCGCCGGACACCGAGACCGTGACCGCTCTGAGGGAGCTTGCGGGCATGGCCCTTGACGAAAACCAGAGTCTGCAGAATCAAACGCCGCACTTTGCGGGTAAACTGGGAAACTGGGAAAACCTTCTCCGGCCGTATGATTCGCTGCCATAGCACAAAAACAGGAGATCCCGATGAACAAGGAAAGAATCGCAATCATTGAAATGCTGACCTGCGCGGCTCTCTGGAGCATCGCGGGCATCTTCATCAAGCTGGTGCCCTGGAACGGCTTTGCCGTGGCTGGGATGCGCAGCCTGGTGGCCGGCATGACCATCTATCTCTGCATGCGCCTGATGGGCTTTTCTTACGTCCTCAACCGCAGGACCTTGACGGCGGGATTCTTCTCCGGCTGCACCTATCTCTGCTTCGTGGTGGCAAACAAGCTCACCACCGCGGCCAACGCCATCGTCATGCAGTTTACCTCCCCGGTTTTTATTGTCATTTACTCGATGCTGTTTTTCCACAAAAAGGTGAGAAGGCAGGATGTCGCCGTGGTGCTCTGCACCATGCTCGGCATCGCCCTGTTCTTCGTTGACCAGTTGGCTCCTGGCTATGTGCTGGGCAATCTCGTGGGCATCGCCGCCGGCATGTTTATGGCGGGGATGTTCGTCACGGTGGGGGAGATCGAGCCGGAGGAGCGCTTTTCCGGCATCCTTAACGGCCAGATCCTCACCTTTCTGGTGGGCCTGCCCTTCTTCCTCGTGACAAAGCCCGCGCTCACAGCCACGGCGCTGATCTCCATTTTGATCCTGGGCGTGTTTCAGCTGGGCATCTCCTATGTGCTGTATGTCCGCTCCACCAGATACTGTCCGCCTCTGGCCTGCAATCTGCTGGGCGCGCTTGAGCCGCTTCTCAATCCCGTCTGGGTTTTCCTCTTTGACGGGGAGCGGCCCGGCCTCTTCGCCCTGCTCGGCTCGGTGGTGGTCATCGTCTCCATCACCCTCTGGTGTATCTTCGGCCAGGCGAAAACACAGGAAGCATAAAAGGAAACCAATATGAGCAATCCGGTTCTGGATACCCTGCGGGACAAGGCCAACCGCCTGCCCCTCCTTCCCGGCGTGTACATCATGCTTGACGAGCAGAGTGACGTCATCTACGTCGGCAAGGCCAAAAAACTGAAAAACCGGGTCAGCAGCTATTTCCACGGCGAGCACCTGCCCAAGGTGGCCGCCATGGTGGAGAAGGTGCGGGACTTCAATGTCATTGTCGCCGGTAGCGAGTTTGAGGCGCTGGTGCTGGAAAACTCCCTTATCAAGCAGCACAAGCCCCACTACAACATCCTGCTCAAGGACGACAAAGGCTACCCCTTCATCCGCCTGGACATGCGGGAGGAGTACCCCGCCATGACGCTGGTCAGCCGCGCGGGGAAGGACGGGGCCAAGTACCTCGGACCCTTCGGTGGACGCTACCAGACCAGGGAGATCATCAACACCGTCAGCCGCGCCCTGCTGCTGCCGGACTGCAGCCGGAAATTTCCCCGGGACATCGGCAAGGAGCGGCCCTGCTTGAATTACCACATGGGCGCCTGCGCGGGCTGGTGTCTCAAGGACAGCAACGCCGAGGACTACCGCCGCCGCATGACCCAGGCCGCCTTGATCCTGGACGGCAAGAGCGCGGAGCTGATCGAGGAACTGAGAGAACAGATGGAGCAGGCGGCGCAGGAGCTGCGCTTTGAGCGGGCCGCGGAGCTGCGGGATCGGATGCGCGCGGTGGAGAGCCTTGCCAACAAGCAGCGGGTCATCGCCACCGCCTTTGCCGACACGGACGCCGTGGGCTTCTGCCGGGGCGCCAAGAGCTGCTTTACCGTGCTGCATTTTGTGGACGGAAACCTCGTGGGCAAGGACGTGGAGATGATGGACGAGCCCCTGGAGGAGGACGGCGAGGCCATCTCCAATTTGGTGCGTCAGTACTACGGCGAGCATCGGGGCGGCTGGCCCAAGTCCATTCTGCTGCCGGCCGAGATCGAGGACGCGGCGGAGCTGGAGACCCTGCTGAGCCAGTACGCCGGACGGCGGATTTATATCGAGACCCCCAAGCGCGGCGAACGCATGCGCCTGATTGAGAGTGCGGCCCTCAATGCCCGGGAGGAGATCCAGCGCCGCACCACCGCGGCCCAGCGCCGCAGCAAGACGCTGGAGTGGCTGCAGAAGGCGCTGGAGCTGGAAGCCTTTCCCCGGCGCATCGAGGCCTTTGATATCTCCAACCTCGGTGCCACGGGCATCGTGGCCGCCATGACCGTCCACGTCGACGGCAAGCCCCTGAAAAAGGATTACCGGCGCTTTCGCATCCGGGACCTGGAGGGGCCGGACGACTACGCCAGCATGTATCAGGCGGTCACACGCCGCTTCTCCCACTACAAGGAGGGAGACGAGAAATTCAATGAGCTGCCGGACCTGCTGCTCATCGACGGCGGCGACACCCACGCCGCCACCGCCGAACAGGCGCTGCGGGATCTGGGACTGTGGGTGCCGGTCTTCGGCATGGTCAAGGACGACCGCCACCGCACCCGCGCCCTCATCGACTCCACGGGCCGCGAGATCGGCATTCAGGCCAACCAGGCGGTCTTCGCCCTCGTGGGGAACATCCAGGAGGAGACCCACCGCTTCGCCATCGAATACCAGCGCTCCCTGCGAAACGAGAGTCTGGCCTCGCGCCTCGACGAGATCCCCGGCGTGGGAGAAAAGCGCAGGGCGGATCTCATCAAGGCTTTCAAATCCCTCAAGGCCATCCGGGAGGCGAGCCTGAGCCAGTTGGAGCTGGTGGTGCCCCGGAGCACAGCCAAGGCCATCTACGACACCTTCCATACGGAAAAGGAGGAAGCAGCATGCGCGTCATCACCGGCTCTGCCCGGGGCAGAAGACTGAAAACCCCGGAGGGCATGGATATTCGCCCCACCACCGACAACGTCAAGGAGTCGGTTTTCAACATCCTGCAATTTGATATCGAGGGCAGGAGAGTGCTGGATCTCTTCGCGGGCACGGGACAGCTCGGCATCGAGTGTCTCAGCCGCGGCGCGAGGGAGGCGGTCTTTATCGACCAGAGCCGGGACGCTGTCAGAATCATCAAGGAGAACCTCAAGACCTGCGGTTTTTCGGCGCCGGTGCTGCAGCAGGACGCGCTGAGCTACCTGCGCGGCTGCGAAAAATTTGACCTGATTTTCATCGATCCCCCCTATGACGCGGGGCTGTACGACGGAGTGCTGGAAACCATCAATTCGGTTGACATATTGTCGGATGGTGGTATAATAATATGCGAATCCCGGCGGGAAACCCAGCTGCCGGAGATGCGCGCTCCCTACCGGAAACGGAAGGAGTATCACTACGGCAAGGTCAAGCTTTGCCTCTACTGCAAGGAGAAGCCGGAATGAAAACCGCGATCTGTCCGGGCAGCTTCGATCCCATCACCCTCGGCCATCTGAACATCATCCGCCGGGCGGCGGCTATTTTCGACCAGGTGGTTGTGTGCGTGACCTTCAATTCCGCCAAGACCTCGCCCATGTTTTCCAACGAGGAAAAGCTGGAGATGGTGCGCACGGCGGTGTCGCGGTATCCAAATGTGATCGTGGATCACTGTGAGACCCTGCTTGCCGAGCATGTGAAAAAATATGAAGGCGCGGTGCTTATCAAAGGCCTGCGGGCCGCGTCTGATTTCGATTATGAGTTCCAGATGGACCTGGTCAACAAGCGCATCAATCCCCAGCTTGAGACCATGTTCCTCACCGCCGACCAGAAATACACCTTTCTCAGTTCCTCCATCGTACGGGAGATGGCCCGCTACGGGGCGGACCTGCACGGTCTGGTACCGGAAGAGCTGATCGACTTTATCGAAGAGAAAGCAAGAATGCGGAGGGAGTAAGTCCATGGCTAACAACGACATCATCGAACTGCTGGACGTCCTGTACGGCATGGTCACCGAGGCGTGGAGCGTCCCCCTCGGCAACGACAAGTGCATCATCGAGAGGGAAAAGGCCATCGAGATCATCAACGAGATCAAGGCCAATCTCCCCACCTCGATCGCCGAGGCCCAGCGCCTGGTCTCCGCCAGGGATGAGTTCATCGGCAACGCCAAGCGCGAGGCCGAGGCCCTGCGCAAGAACGCCGAGGAGCAGGCCCACACCATGATTGAGGAGCAGGAGGTCGTGCGCGTTGCGCGTGCCAGAAGCAGCGAGATGATCGCCTCGGCCGAGGCCAAGTCCAAAGAACTCCGGCGCGTGGCCAGCGAGTATGTAGACGATCTGATGCGCCAGACGGAGCAGAGCATGAGCCAGGCGCTCGAGACCATCCGCAGCGCCCACAGCTCCTTTCAGTCTCTCGGCGGCGGGGTTGCACCCCAGACGCAGCAGGTTCCCCGGCAGGAGCCGCCCAAAGCCCAGCCCAGACAGGAGCAGCCGAAGGCCCAGCCGGAGAAGGCCAAGCCCCAGCCGAGACAGACACCGCCCAGACAGGCCCAGATGCCCCAGGGTACGCCGGATCCGATTTCCAGTAAAATCCAGCGCATCCAGCGGAATGGGGAGAGCTGAACACAAGATACATAGGATACTTGCCCACCCAGGACACAAGAACTTGGGTGGGCATTTTTTGCGCTCAAATGGGGCAAAAAAAAGTCAAAATATAACAAAATGTTTCTCTTGCATTTTCCACAGCCCCCCCATATAATAATAACAAAGTGGTTAAAAGTGGGGCAAAATGGGTGGTTAACCCACGATCAGGGGGCGCGCGAAAATGACGGGAGAATATCAGCATTCGCTGGACAGCAAGGGGAGATTGTTCATGCCGGCCAAGCTCCGGGATGAATTGGGCGACGTGTTTTATCTCACCATCTCCATGGATCGCTGCCTCTGCGCCTACAGCGGCGAGAGCTGGGCGGTCCTGTCCGAGCGCGTCAACGCCATGCCCTACGTCAAGCAGCGCAAGATGCGCCCGCTCTTTGCCCATGCCGCGAGATGCGAACTGGACAACCAGGGCCGGGCCCTGATCCCCCAGAACCTGCGGGAGTACGCGGGCTTTACTAAAAACGTGACCGTGGTCGGCTGCAACAACCACGCGGAACTCTGGGACAGCGAGGCCTGGAGCGCCGTGTTCCGGGAGGAGACCACGCCGGAGAACATCATGGCGGTTATGGAGGAACTGGAGTTTTGACGGAAAACGAGAGCACCCTGACGCCGAAACATGTTTCGGTTTTGCTGCAGGAATGCATCGACAATCTGAATATCAAGCCCGACGGGATCTACCTGGACGGTACGCTCGGAATGGGCGGACATTCTTTTGAGATCGCCTCCCGGCTCCGGAATGGCCGTCTCATCGGCATCGACAGAGATGAGACCGCCATTGAACGGGCCGGAAGGCGACTCGCGCCGTTTATGGACAAGATCACTCTGGTACACGGTAACTTTTCCGACGCGGCTGCGATCCTGGATTCCCTGGGCATCGGCGGCGTGGATGGAATGCTGTTCGATCTGGGCGTGTCCTCGCCCCAGCTTGACGAGAGCGAGCGCGGCTTTTCCTACATGGCGGACGCGCCGCTGGACATGCGCATGGACGGCAGCGCCAGTCTCACCGCCTATGATGTGGTGAACACCTGGGATGAGACCCGACTCAACCGCATCCTCTGGGACTACGGGGAGGAGCGCTACGCCCGGCGCATCTCCGCGGCCATTCTCCGCGCCAGAGAGCAAAAACCGATCGAGAGCACCCTGGAGCTGGTGGACATCATCAAATCCGCCATGCCGGCCCCGGCCCTGCGGGAAAAGCAGCACCCGGCCAAGCGCAGCTTTCAGGCCATCCGCATCGCGGTCAACGACGAGTTGGGCGCCATCTCGCAAATGATGGAGACCGCGCCGGACAAGCTGAACATCGGCGGCAGGCTCTGTGTCATCAGCTTCCATTCCCTGGAGGACCGCATTGTCAAAAGCGGTATCCAGGCCAGAGAGAACGGCTGCACGTGCCCCAGGGAGGCACCAATCTGCACCTGCGGTTTTGTCCAGACCCTCCGCAGTGTCAGTCGTAAACCCATTCTGCCCTCTCCCCGGGAGCTCGCGGCCAATCCCCGCGCCCGCAGCGCCAAGCTCCGGGTGGCTGAGCGCGTGTGAGGGCGCGCATTCGAGTCAGAGAGAGACTGTTTCGCGCGGTCTGCCTGGGCTTTTCGGGCTTTCTGCTGGTACTGCTGCTCTTCTGGCAGATCCGGCTTGCACGGACCGAAGCCAGGATCGAGGATTTGCAGACCGCTATTCTCCGGGCCGAGGACGAGCGCACGAGGCTCACCCTCCTGGAGGAGGAAAGATTGAACCTGGAGGCGCTGGAGCAGACGGCTGTTTGGAGGCTGGGCCTGCGGCACCCCGCACAGGATCAGATTTTTGTATTGGACAATCCGGGATAAAGATACGCAATGCCGAATAGGATGAGGCAGTATCATCAGGCGGTGCGTATCATGAACAGACAAGCAACAGAAGGCGGGGCACTCTCCCGCCGCAGCCGGCAGATGCTCAGGAGAGGTGCGGCGCTGGCCGCCATCTTTGGCATCGGGGTCTTTGCCCTGCTGCTGGCAAGACTCTATCAGCTGCAGATCGTGGACCATGAACAGTATGAGTCCATGGCCATCCGGCAGCAGCTCCGATCTACCCCCGGCGCGCTGGAGCGGGGGATCATCTATGACCGCAACGGCAATGTCCTGGCGGTCAGCGCCACGGTGGACAACGTCTACCTCAGCCCGGCAGAGATCGAGACCAACGGCGAGGATCGGGCTTTGATTGCCCGGGAGCTTGCCGGGATCCTGGGGCTGGACGAAAAAGAGATTTACGAGAAATCCGGCCGGAAGGGGAGCTGGTATGTGACCCTGGCCCGGCAGGTGGAGCGGGAGCAGGCAAACGCCATCCGCCGCTTCAAGAGTGAAAACGGAATCCGAGGCGTGCGTTTGGAGAGCGACTCCAAGCGCTACTACCCCAACGGCCGCCTGGCCTGCCACCTCCTGGGTTTTGTGGGGGTGGACAACACGGGGCTGGAGGGGATTGAGGCCAAATATGACGCGGAGCTCTCCGGCACCCGGGGCAGCACCCGCCGGGCCACAAACGCCTACGGGGGCGAGATGCTGCTGCGCCGCTATGAGGAGTACGACCCGGGCGAGGGAGGCGGCGACCTGACGCTCACCATCGACGCCACCATCCAATACTACGTCGAAAAGCACCTGCGCGAGGCGGCGCGGGAGTACGACGTGCAGCACGGCGCGGGGGCCATTGCCATGGACCCCAACACCGGCGCCATCCTCGCCATGGCGTCTCTGGCTGACTACGACCCCAATCACTTTCTTGATGTGGATGAGAAGGCCGCCGAGAACATCGCCCTGGCAGGCAGCAGCGAGGAGGCGGAGGCTCTGCGCGCTGCCGCCCAGGCACTGCAGTGGCGCAACAAGGCTCTGTCCGACACCTATGAGCCAGGCTCCACTTTCAAGATCATCACCCTCACAATGGCCCTGGAGGAGGGCAAGACGGGTTTGGGCGACTCCTTCTACTGCGGCGGCAACGTCAGCGTGTTGGGCAGATCCAATCCCATCCGCTGCTGGAAGACCCAGGGCCACGGCAGCCAGACGCTCACCCAGGCCGTGCAGCACTCCTGCAACGTGGCCTTTGTCAACATCGGCCAGCGGGTTGGGGCCGAGCGCTTTTACGATTACTGCGAAGCCTTTGGTTTTTTAAACCAGTCCGCAGATCCGGACGCCAGTCTCACTGCCCGCACGGGTATCGATCTGGCAGGGGAGAGCGGCAGCATCTGGTGGAGCAGAAACACCTTCTGCTCAAAGAAAAACCTGTCCCAGCTGGCGGCGGCCTCCTTTGGCCAGACCTTCACCATCACACCGCTGCAGCTGGTGACGGCGGTCAGCGCCTGCGTCAACGGCGGCAGGCTGATGCGCCCCTATGTGGTGCGCCAGATCACGGACGGAGACGGCGGTGTCCTTCTGGATCGCAGCCCCGAAGTCGTCCGCCAGGTGATCAGCGAGGAAACCAGCCGCACGGTGCGCGCAATTCTGGAACAGGTGGTGGGCGACCCCAAGGAGGGTACCGGCCGCAACGCGGCCGTGGCCGGCTACCGCATCGGAGGAAAGACCGGAACCAGCGAAAAGGTGAGTCTGGAAGCGCAGACCGGCAAGAAGGAATACATCGTCTCCTTCATCGGCTTTGCCCCGGCGGACGATCCAAAGATCGTCCTGCTGGTATTTCTGGACACTCCGTCCGACGCCTCCGGCATCTACATCAGCGGCGGCCAGATGGCGGCCCCAGTGGTGGGCCGGATGATGGCGGATATCCTGCCGTATCTGGGCGTCGCGCCGGAACAGGACGCATCCGCTCAGGTCCGGATGCCCGAGACCGAGGGCCTGAGCCTGACGGACGCGGCGGGCGTCATCCGGGAGTCCGGACTGCGCTATCGTACCATCGGGTCGGGAGATACCGTTACGGATCAGCTTCCCAGACCCGGCTGCGAGATCGCGGAGGGGACGGAGGTGATCCTATACCTTGGGGCGGAGATCTCCCCTGAACAGGAGACGGTGCCGGAACTGACAGGCATGAGCCTGTCCGAGGCCCGGGACACCTTATCTTATTATGGCATCTATCTGACCACCAAGAGCCCCGACGCCGGAGAAGACAGCGTGGTCTCCGCCCAGAGTCTGCCGGCGGGCACGCTTGTGGAGCACGGAACAATATTGGAAGTGAGCCTGATTCATCAGGAGGAAAGTATGCTGGGCCGTTACTGAGACCCAGAGAGGCAAAGGAGAAAACCATGAAGCTGTCCGAACTGCTGAAGAACATAGAGGTCATCGCCTGCACGGCGGATTTGGAGACCGAGATCACCGGCGTCAGCTATGACTCCCGCCAGACACAGCCAGGGGACCTGTTCGTTGCCATCAAGGGCTTTGAGGCCGACGGCCACCGCTTTATCCCCAAGGCAATGGAAAAGGGGGCCGCGGCGGTGCTCTGCGAGGACGCGCCCACAGACGGCACGCCCTATGTGCAGGTGAAGGACTGCCGCTACGGCCTTGCCATCACGAGCCGGGACTTCTTTGGGGATCCGGCATCGAAGATGAAGATTGTGGGCTTTACCGGCACCAGCGGAAAGACCAGCTCCACGCATCTGTTAAAGCACGTGCTGGAGTGCCAGGCGGGCGCCAAGGTCGGCCTCATCGGCACCAACGGCAACATGATCGGCGCGGAGCTGCTCCACACCGAACACACCACCCCCGAGAGCTATGAGCTGCACAAGCTCTTTCGCGAGATGCTGGACGCCGGCTGCACCCATGTGGTGATGGAGGTCTCCTCCCACTCGCTGACGCTGGAGCGCGTGGCGGGCATCTGCTTTGACGTGGCGATTTTCACCAACCTCTCCCAGGACCATCTGGATCTGCACGGCACCATGGAAGCCTACGCCGCGGCCAAGAAGAAGATCTTTTCCCAGTGCCGCGTGGGCTGTATCAACGCCGACGACGCCCGGGCCGACTTTATGGCCGAGGGCGTGAGCTGCCCCATCCTGCGCTACTCCGCGGCGGACAACAACGTCGACTTGACGGCAAAGGACATCCGCCTCACCGCCTCAGGCGTGCGTTTTGCCGCCGTGAAGGGCGGGGAACTGGCGCTGACAAAGCTCGCCATCCCAGGCATGTTCTCCGTATACAACGCCCTGGGCGTCATGGCGGCGGGCCTCTCCCTGGGGCTGACGCTGGAGCAGTGTGCCGCGGGTCTCAGCTCCGCCTCCGGGGTCAAGGGCCGGATGGAATCGGTCCCAACCGACGGGGATTACAGCATCATCATCGACTACTCCCACAAGCCGGACGCCCTGGAAAAGGCGCTCAAGGCCCTGCGTCCCGTGACCCGCGGGCGGCTCGTCGCCCTCTTCGGCTGCGGCGGCGACCGGGACCGCGGCAAACGCCCCATTATGGGGGCCATCGCTGCCCAGAATGCGGATCTGGTGGTGGTCACCAGTGACAATCCCCGCACCGAAGACCCCATGGCCATCATCAATGAGATCCTGCCGGGACTCAAAAAAGGCCGGGCTGCCTCCAAGGTAATCTGCGACAGGCCGGAGGCGATCCGCTGGGCTATTGACAACGCGGCCCCCGGTGATGTAATATTGCTTGCCGGCAAAGGTCACGAGGACTACCAGGTGGTCGGACATGAGAAGCACCACATGGATGAGCGCGAGATCGTCGCCGAGCATTTAAAAGAGAGAAAGTCCGGGCGTTAAAACGCCTTTCGTAAATCGGGAGAACCTTATGACGATAAAGCTGATCACTTCCTTCGTGCTGGCCTTTCTGATTTCCAGCGCGTTCGGAAAAGTTTATATCCCCTGGCTGATCAAACAAAAGGCCGGCCAGCAGATCAAATCGCAGGTCATACAGCATGAGGGAAAGGCGGGCACGCCCACCATGGGCGGCGCGATGTTTATCCTGGCTGTGACCGTCGTCTGTCTCACCGTGGGCTTTGACGGGATGCTCCATGGAAACTTTGAGCACATCTTTGTGCTGCTGTTTGCGCTGGTCTTCGGCGCGATCGGTTTCCTGGACGATTGGGAAAAACTGAAAAAGAAGGAGAACATGGGCCTGAGCTCCCGCAGCAAGTTCCTGCTGCAGCTGGCGGCGGCCCTGGTCTTCATTCTTATTATGCGGCAGCTGGGCTTTGTCAGACCCCATCTGTATGTGCCGTTTTTCAACCGCACTGTCTTTATGCCCGAGTGGCTGTACTTCGTCTTTGCCGCCTTTGTCATCGTCGGCACGGTCAACGCCGTGAACATCACGGATGGCGTCGACGGCCTTGCCACCGGCACCTCTCTCCCGGTGTTTTTGTTCTTTGTTGTGATCTCCCTGCGCTGGGGCCAGCGCTTCCAGGAGCTGGGCATTTTCGCCTCCGGCATGGTAGGCGGTCTGCTGGGCTTTCTTATGTATAACTTCAACCCGGCCAAGTGCTTCATGGGCGACACCGGCTCGTTGTTTCTCGGCGGCGCCGTGGCGGCCCTGGCCTTTGCCTATGACATGCCCCTGATCCTCATCACCCTGGGCTTTATCTTCATCATCGAAACGCTTTCCGACATTATCCAGGTCAGCTACTTCAAGCTCACCCACGGTAAGCGTGTGTTCAAAATGGCGCCCTTCCATCACCATCTGGAGATGGGCGGCTGGACGGGCAAGAAGTGGAAGGAAAAAGAGCTCTTCGCCCTTTTTACCGGAATATCGCTGGTCATGGCGATCATATCCTTTATTGGGGTGTATCTGCGTTACGCCTGAATAAAGGCCCAGTCAGGCCGGGGAGGTGGGAGCATGCGTTACGACAGCGCCCGTCTCGCCGGCCTTTCCGATGTGTCCGGAAGGCGGAGACCGGCCTTTGACGGCCCGTTCTTTCTGCTGACATTGCTGCTGCTTTGCGCCGGAGTGATCATGGTACTCTCCGCCAGCTACCCGAGGGCCTGGTACGACCCGGGCCATGTCACCGGCGGCAACGCCGCCTATTACTTCATCCGGCAGCTGGTCTTTGCCCTGCTTGGCCTTGCGGTCATGTGGCTGGCTTCCCGCTTCCCCATGGAGGTCTACCGGCGCTGGGCCTTTCCCTTCCTGGGCTTTACGCTGCTGCTTTTGATGCTGGTGCCGGTGATCGGCGTCAAGGCCAACGGCTCGAGACGCTGGCTCGGCGTGGGGGGACTGACACTGCAGCCCTCGGAGCTTGCAAAGCTCGCGGTGATTTTGTCCTTTGCCGCCCTCATTTGCCGGACAGGGGAGCATATGCGCAGCTTCAGGCGCGGCATCCTGCCCTTCGCGTGCATCCTCGGGGCCATCGTGGGGCTGCTGGTGCTGGAGCCGCACTTTTCCGCCTCCATTATCATCCTCGCCATCGGAGCCGTGATGCTCTTTCTCGGTGGGGTGCGGCTCGGCTGGTTTGTCGGGGCCTTTGGCGCCGCCGGGGCGGGACTGGCCCTGCTGCTGACCTTGTTTCCCTATGCCTCCTCCCGCATCAACACCTGGCGCGACCCCTTCTCCGACACGAGCGACCGGGGCTATCAGATTGTACAGAGCCTGTACACCGTTGGTTCCGGCGGGCTGAGCGGTCTGGGGCTCGGCGGCAGCAGACAGAAGTTTTTATACCTGCCGGAGGAGCACAACGACTTTATCTTCTCCGTGGTGTGCGAGGAGCTGGGCTTCATCGGCGCCGCGCTGATTTTGTGTCTCTTCGCCCTGCTGATTCTGCGGGGCTTCTGGATCGCCTTCCACTGCCGGGACCGCTTCAGCTTCCTGGTGGTCTGCGGCATCACCTCGCTGCTGGCCCTTCAGGTGTTTTTGAATGTGGCGGTGGTGACAAATCTCTTGCCCTGCACGGGCATCTCCCTGCCAATGTTCAGCTACGGCGGCACGGCCTTGCTGATCCAATTGGGGGAGCTGGGGATCGTCCTCAGCGCGTCACGGGATCTTCCCGTTCATGAGAGAAAGGAAAACCAACCATGAAATTCCTCTTTACCTGCGGCGGCACCGCCGGCCACATCAACCCCGCCCTTGCGGTGGCGGGACGCCTCAAGGAGCTGATGCCCGACAGTGAGTTTCTCTTCCTTGGCGTTGAAGGCAAGATGGAGATGAACCTGGTGCCCCGGGCGGGCTATGAGATCCGGGGCTTGAACATGACCTACATCAAGCGCGGCCATGATCTGGAATCCATCGCCCACAATCTGGACACCGTGAAAAACGTTGTCCGCTCCAAGCGGGAAGCCAAACAGATCATCCGCAGGTTTCAGCCGGACGCGGTGATCGGCACCGGCGGCTATATCTGTTACCCCGTGCTGGAGGCCGCCCACGAAGAGCATGTCCCCACCCTGGTACATGAGAGCAACGCCGTACCGGGACTTACCACAAAGCTGCTGGCCGACCGGGTGGACCAGGTGCTGCTGGGCTTTGAGGAGAGCCGCCAGTACTATCGCCATCCCGAACGTGTCACCGTCACCGGTACGCCCGTGCGCGGGGAGTTTGACCGCATTACCCGCGAGAGCGCCAGACAGGAGCTGGGGCTGAGGGAGGGAGAGAAGCTGGTGATCTCCGTCTGGGGTTCCCTGGGCGCCGAGCACATGAACCGGGTCATGGCCGAATTGATCCCGAAGCTGGACGGGAAACAGAGCTTCCGTCTGATCCACGCGTCCGGCAGCCTCTATCACGAGCGCTTTGTCAAAAAGCTCGCCGAAACCGCGCCCGACTGCGCCGAGAAGGGCATCGAGGTGCGCGAATACATCTACGATATGCCGCGGCTGATGGCGGCGGCGGATCTGATCCTCTGTCGGGCGGGCGCGTCCACGATCTCCGAGCTCTGTTATCTGGGAAAGCCCGCGATCATGGTGCCGTCGCCCAACGTGACCAACAACCATCAGGAGAAAAACGCCCGGGTGCTGGAGCGGGCCGGCGGCGCGAAAGTGCTGCTGGAGGGCAAGTTTGACGCGGACTCCCTGCTCCGGGACATTCAGGAGCTGCTTTCAGACGAGGAAAAACTGCAGAGCATGGGTGACGCCTTGCGGACGCTCTCCGTGCGGGACGCCACCGAGCGCATCACCGGGATGATCCTGGAGCTCTGCAAAGGCTGAAATTGACAATAACACAGGCAAATCCCCCCGCATAGAATGAATTGACTTGATCATGCGGGGGGATTTTTATGGATATTTGGACACTACGGGGCGGAAACCGGCTGGACGGCGAATGCCGGGTACAGGGCTCAAAGAACGCCTCGCTGCCCATTCTCGCGGCCTCCATCCTCCGTCCCGCGGAGTCGGAGTTGACAAATGTCCCCAGACTGCGGGATATCGACGCGGCACTGCGCATCCTGCGGCACCTGGGCTGTCGGGCCGAGCAGAAGGGGAACACCCTGTACATAGACGCCCGGGGGCTGGTGCAGAGCGCGGTGCCCCATGAGCTGATGGCCGAGATGCGCTCCTCGGTGATCTTCATGGGCGCGCTGCTGGCCCGCTGCGGCGAAGCCCGCTTGAGCCTGCCGGGCGGCTGCCAACTGGGCAGAAGGCCCATTGATCTGCATCTGGCCGCACTGAGAGAGCTCGGGGCCTTGATCGAGGAGCGGGACGGGGAGATCCTCTGCCGGGCGGAGAGGCTGCGGGGGACCACGGTGCGTCTGCCCTTTCCCAGCGTGGGCGCCACAGAAAACGTGATGCTGGCCGCTACGGCGGCCAAAGGGGAGACCCGCATCGAGGGCGCCGCAAGGGAACCGGAGATCGAAGCCCTGCAGGACTATCTCAGGCAGATGGGCTTTTCGGTCACCGGGGCCGGAACCGGCAGCATCCGCGTCTCCGGCGGCCGGGACGTCTCCCACGCTGTCTGCCGCATCCAGCCGGACCGCATCGCCGCGGCCACCTATGCCTGTGCCTGCGCGGCAGCGGGCGGGGACGTGGAACTTCTGGATGTAAACCCCGCACATTTTTTGACGGTTCTCCACTTCCTAAAACAGGCGGGCTGTGATATAATAACCAAAACCCACCGCGTGCGCGTGCGCGCAGACGGAAAATGCCGGGCAGTGGGGGAGATTGTCACCCGGCCCTATCCCGGCTTCCCCACGGACGCCATGCCCGTTTTGATGGCGGCGCTGCTGCGCAGCGAAGGGAAGACCATCATCCGGGAGACCATCTTTGAAAACCGCTTCCGCCAGGTGCCGGAGCTGAGAAAGCTG
>ONPY01000125.1 GCA_900319835.1 uncultured Eubacteriales bacterium
TTGAAAAATTTCCTGAGAAGCGCCATTTCTGTTTCCTCCTGTCCTTCACCATTCCGCCAGCGCCTTTTTCAGCCGCCGGTCGATATCGAGCCGCGTCTCCCTGCACTCCCGGGGATGCTCCTTCCCGGCTTTGAACATGAACGACACCAGGAGCCCGGAGCCCACCGGAAGCATGCTCTTCAGCAGAGATTCGGGGAAGGCGAAATGGGTGCCGTGCTCATAGAGCCAGGCTTCATAAATACTGTCATGGGGCAGGCGCTCCAGGCGCTCCTCCATCCGGCGGATATACCGGCAGGTATCCCACAGCACGTCGTCCTCCGCGCCGATGAAGATGAGCTTCCCGCGGATTTTTTCGACCTTGATCCGCTCTTCCTCCCGGATGGGATGGCGGCGTTCGGATTCGTCAAACATCTTCCGGGAGGCGATCTTGTCGCCCCCGGCCTTGGAGTCTTCCACGATCCGCTGCCAGTATTCCGGATGGCGGTAGGCATAGGGCAGATAGGGCAGCGGCTCGCCCTGCCAGGTGACGGTGGATTCGTTTTCGCCGGGACGCTCATGCATGCCGTCCTTGCCGTCCTGATAGAAGCCCTCCATCACGAAATCCGGGGGAGAAATGGCGACGGTCAGCGTAAGCTCCGGATAATAGGACCCACCACGCCCAGCTTTTCGCAGCCCTGTTCCTTCAAAAAGGCGATGGCCCGCCCGAAGCGCTCCAGCGGGATGTTGTGGTGCCCGTAATCCTTCTTCTCCGGGGACATGGCCAGTACGTGGATCCCCTGTCGGTTCAGCCATTTGGCTCCGGATGAAGCCATATAGTCCTCCGCGCTGTCTCCCAGCATGGCAACGATTCCGCGTTTGCTCTTCTCGGCGCAGGGATACCACGCGCCGTTAAAGCCGTCGGTCCCTACCCGGAAAACCTGTCTTTTCATGTCTCGTCCCTCCATCGAATCATCCGCTCGACCATCTGCCGCCAGCCCTCCCTGCCCTCTTTCACGATGGGAAAGACCGGATAGCAGTGGAACAGGCCTTCGCCGAGGATCTGTTCATAGTTAACTCCGCTCTTCTGCAGCGCCGCCTCGATGGCCGGGGCGCAGGCGTAGAGCGTCTCATCGGTGCCGTAAATGAGTGTGACCGGCGGGCAGCCGGTAAAGTCCGCTCGCTGCAGCCAGAGCATATAATCGGGCACGCTGTCGTCCCCGTGGCGCATGACCTCCACCGCCATTTTCATGTACTGGGCCGGGATCGCCACGTCCTTCTCGTCCAGAGAAAGCATCCGATGCCACTCTTCCTCACTGTCCACGCAGGTGCCCGGAGAGATCGCCATGATATACGACGGCATGGGCGTGTCGTCATGCCCGTCATTGATATACGGCACCATGCCCAACGCCAGATTCCCGCCGGAGGAGGTGCCGAGGACGGAGATATGCTCGGCTTTGTAATGGCGCAGCATCACCCGATAGGTCTCGTGGATCATCTCGTAGGCTTTGGTGATGGGGTATTCTGTGCAGAGCGGGTAGTACGGGACAAAAAGGTCCAGCCCTGTCTCTTTGGCAAAGCGCAGGGCCTTTTTGATAGAACCGGGTCTCGGCGCGGTGATCATGCCGCCGCCGATCAGGAACAGATCGGCATGATCCGCGCCCTGTTTATGGATCAGCTTCAGCACAGGAAAGCCCATGACGTCGATCCGGCTGATGGTAAAGGCGTCGTCCTTCAGCTCGGGGATGCGGTTTCGGGCATATGCCTCCGGCGGTTCTCCAGCAGCTCTTCGGTACTTTTGCCCGTCCAGCGTTTCTTGATCCCCGACGCTTTGACCAAGCGTTTCAACACTTCATATTTCAAAGACATATTTCTGATCCTCCGTCTATTCAGTATTTCAGTATCACCGAATAGTCCATCAGGCCATGCAGCAGCACCGGCAGCCAGATCGAGCCGGATTTTTCCTTAAAAAGCTGAAACAGGCAGCCCATGGAAACATAGCCGAAAAACGTTCCCGTCGTAAAGAACCGAATCAGTACTTCGCTGCCGATCTCACCCCACTCCGCATAGAGGAACAGATGCAACAGGGCGAAAATGGCATTCGGCAGCAGATAGCGCAGCGGCCACGAGCTGTCCCGCAGAAACCAGGTGCAGGCGTCCCGTGTGACGAATTCTTCGGAAAAGGCAATGACCACAAGGTAATATAGAAGGCTGACAAGAATGGACGCCTTATTCGGTTTTGCAACGAGACCGTAGAGGGTGAATCCCAGAATCGCCGCTGCAAGTATCGCTGCCGCTGTACGCTGCCATTTTCCCCGCAGTCTGAAATAGAGCGCGGAAGAAAAATCCTTTTTCAGCAGAACGGCAAACAACAGCAGCAGTGCGGCGGGAAGCAGACATTCACGCAGGCATTGCAGAAGAAACGCCGCAGGCTGCGCAGCGGCCTGCCGCACGGAAATGACAGTCCCGCTCCGAACGCCGCAATAAAGTAGGAATGTGATCAAAAACTCCAGCGCACCGATCCCAGACACCGCAAAAACGCCGAGAACCTCTTTCTTTTTCACGGCACCCACTCTCCCTTCACGGCAAGACTGCATCGTCCAAACTCGATGTTAGCGACATCTAACCGCTATGTATTGTAAAAGCCCATCGCACAGATGTCCATGATCGGGTCACTGTACGATGGGCAAGCAAGGCTCGTTAGACACCGCTAACTATTATAACGGATAAGCCATCGTTTTGCAAGGGCATGCAGTACGATTTTTGTTGTTGCCTGCTATTCACCAAAAGCACCAGAACAACGACTATGCAATTGCTTCAACACTCCAAATGATGATATGGTAATCCTATGTCTCTATTCCAAGACAATTCTATACTTGCACACTCCATCCAGTACCTTTTTCTCAATCAGCTTCCCATTCAGAGCTGGAGCCCATTTCTGGCTGAAATTGGTGTTGCCGAAGTAAGCGTTGAAGTTTTGCTGCGGGAGGAGAACGTATTTCCGGCTATCCTCCTTGTTGGCAACGTAGTATTTGTACAGCAGGATGCTGACCTCCTCCGGTACGCCTTTCGGCGTCAGCTCAGTCAGGCGCCGAGCTGTCTCCTCCGGCAGGTCGAAATCCTTGTTCCGCAGTGGGCCCAGCTCCAGAGCGTCGGCCAGAATGTCGTCAAAACGCAGCGCCCACGCGCCCTTGGTGTTGGGCGCGAAGGCCGGCACTTGCATCTGCCTCAGCTTGTTCGCCCACTGCTTGCGAAAGCCCTTTTTGAGAGCTTCTATCTTCTCTGCTACGCCCTTACGCACGGCATTGGGATTTGCCTCCACGAAGGCAATGATGTTCTCCACATGCCGGATCAGCCAGCCGTCGCCGTCCCGCATTACCAGCTCCGGAAACTCTTCTGTATATTCCCCAAAGTTTACTCTGAGCCTCGGATCATTCTCCTGATCCGGGGCTTTTTTTGTTTTCTCCCCGGACAGGCTGCACCAGGCCAGCAGCGCCCGGCGGGCAACGTCGATCCTGTCATAGCCGTCCCTGCCATCCCGGAACAGATAACCCCGGGCCAGGATCGTCAGAATGCGCTGGAAGCCCAGAATATCCAGCAGCATGGGCAGCGTAAAGCGCCCCAGATAGGTGTCTTTTTTGTACTCAGGAAACACGGTGTAGGCCGAGAATTCTTCCCACTCGTTCAACAAGGCTCTCACCCCTTTCTTTTTCCTCCGGCGCTGTACGGTCAATGACCAGGTCCAGTGCCGATGCGGGCAGTACCTCCAGTATGAAGTCTCGCCTGCCCAGCGCCTCGGCGCACATCACAGCATCATCCCAGTCGATCTGCTCCAATACTTCGCCCGAATAATGGCGGATTGTGGGCCAGATAATGCTTTTACAGTTTCGGATCAGCGTCTGCCGGTAGTCCTGAGACTCCATCACGCCGCGCATCATGCTCTTCATCTGCGCCGTATCATTTTTAAGGATGCCTTTGTATTTCCGCATGGCGGTATCTTGATTCTGTTCGTCCAGATCCATCAGAATATCTCCCAGCAACCGATAGCCTCCGCTGCGAAAATCGCAGAGGACCTCTTTTGTCGGCGGCAGATAGCTTCCCAGGATGGTGAAGAGCAGCTGCTCCCTGTCCTCTCTGGGCGTGAACTGCCAGTCCGATTCCCGCAAGGCCGCCAGAGACCGGCGGATCTGATAGGCCTCGTACCATTCAAAGGTCTGATACAGCTCGTCCACGCTGATCTCGTCCTCCCGATCCTGTGAGAACAGAATGCGCTGCACGTCCTTCCGGTAATTGCCGGAGGGCTTTATGTGGCGGTAGGCCGCGCAGCGGCGCTTGGCCTCCTCATAGTCTGCGATGATCGAGCGCATCTTCTCCAGCGTGTGCGCGTCGAGTTTTCCTTTCCAGTTTGGGTCAAGCGCAAAGGAAAACAGATCCTCACTCGGAACTGGCTGTGCCTTTGGCGGCCTCGTCTGTTTTTCGAGCTGTCGGGCGTAGAGCGGCGTGCGCTCCAGATTGGCCGTGACCTCGTCCCATGCGACGCTGTCAAAATACGTCTTCAGCTTTTTGTTTTTCGTCGGTTCATACCATGCGTGCTCGTCCGGCTCTCCGACGATCTCCTTATAACGCAGAAAGATATTCTTGAACTTTGCCCGGTTGCCGAGGTATTCGGACAGATCCGGCTTGACGCCGCTTTTGGCCGAATCGATCTCCAGGCCGGTGAGA
>ONPY01000033.1 GCA_900319835.1 uncultured Eubacteriales bacterium
TGCGCTACGAGGAGGACGAGACCGGCGGGCGCGTCACGGTGCTGGCCCCGGAGCTGATCCAGGGCATCTCCGCCCACGTCAGCCCCGGCTCCACCACGCTGGAATACGACACGGTGGTGCTGGACACGGGGTCTTTGGACTCGCTGGGGCTGTCTCCCCTGTCATCTCTGCCGGTCGCCGTGCGGGCCATGCGCCTCGGGCACATCGACAGCGTCTGGGAGGAGGACGGAAAGCGGGTTTGCCAGTTTGAGCCGGACGATCAGCTGCGGTGTACGGTCTGGTTTGAAAAGGACAGCATGCGCCCCCTGCGCGCCGAGCTCATGACCGACGGGCGGGTCACGGTCTACCTGGAGTTTTCCGACTGGACAGAGTGCCCCGCCGTACAGGGATCGGAGAGTACTGAATAGCGCAGCGCCCCGCTGAAAACAGCGGGGCGCCAATGTGTCGACACATTCCGTTTTGTCATCCTGAGCGGAGGCGCAGCCGGAGTCGAAGGATCTCAAACGCCGGAGCCTGTACAGTGGGCGATGTTTGAGATTTCTCGGCTTCGCTCGAAATGACATGTGATGAGGTTTGTCTGCCGGCCGAAAGCCCCGCTGAAAACAGCGGGGCTTTCGGTTATTCTTGTTTGCTAAGCTGCGATTGCACCTCATCGAGTACCTGCTCCATCTCCGCAAAGTGCAGCTCCATCTCCTGTGCCAGCTTAAACTGCGCCCCGGCAGCGGTCCAGGTTGTGCGTGGGATAGTCGATGGAGAAGTATTTATCCCCCATCAGGTAATCCGTCAAAAAGCGCATGCCGCACTCCACCGTCATGGTATAAGCCCCCAGGGGCAGGGAGGCGACCTCCGCCTGCGTCAGACCGGGGCAGGTCTCCAGATAGCCCCGGGCAAAGGCGCGGAAGCGGCTGAGATCCAGCCGCACCCCGGCCGGGTCCCGCTCGTCCTCGGCGGCGGTGGAGGCCCCGGAGCGGATAGCGTCCCCGAAGTCGCAGGCGGCAAGCCCCGGCATCACCGTGTCCAGATCGATGACGCAGAGGGCGCGGCCCGTGCGCTCGTCTAGGAGGACGTTGCTGATCTTGGTGTCGTTGTGGGTGACACGGACGGGCAGCGCGCCCTTTTCCCGCATCCGCTGCAGCCGGCAGGCCTGCTCCTCCCGCTCCAGCAGAAACGCGATCTCCGGCTCCACCTCGGCCCGGCGGGAGCAGGCGTCGGCCTCCAGGGCGCGGCGGAAGGCCGCATAGCGGGCGGAGGTGTTGTGGAAGTTTCCGATGGTCTCTTCCAGTTCGGCCGCCGGGAAGTCCCGCAGGGCGTGCAGAAAGGCGCCGAAGCCCCGGCCGCACTCGTACATCTGCCCGCAGCTTTCCGCGGTCTGGCGGCACACGCTGTTGTCCACAAAGCGGTAGGCGCGCCAGGAGGCGCCCGTGCCGTCATCATACCGGTTTTTTCCGTCTGGCGTTTTGAGGAAGCGGATCATGGTCATGTGCTCTCCCCCCTCCCTGCCGAGGAAGTCGCTGATGCGGGACACGTTGTCCATGACGGCGTCGACATTGGGGAAGACATACCGGTTGATCCGCTGCAGGATATAGCGGGCGCCGGTGTCGGTGGTCACCAGCCAGGTCTCGTTGATGTGGCCGCTTTTGATGGCCTCGAAGGAGACGGCTTTTCCCTCGGTGGGAAAGCATGCCATGACCTGCTGCAGCGCTTCCCCGCTCACTGCCGCTTCTCCCTGGATTTAAGCAGCAGCACCGGCACAAAGCAGGTCAGCAGCACCAGCGCCGCGGCCAGGAAGATCCCCGGCGTGGGCACGGTCTTCACCTGGCCCAGATCCACATAGGTGCTGTCGCTGCCGCGGATGACCGCCGCCCCGATGGCCGGGCCGATCACCATGGGAAGCAGCACCGCGAAGATCATGCGGATGCCCTGGAAGTGGCCCACCCGATCCCGGGGTGTCCAGTCCCGGATGTTGGCACCGAGGGCGGCGGTCATCATCATGTAGCCGCCCATCATCACAGTGCCGGCCACCATGACGCCCGCGCTCTTTCGTACAAAGGTCATGCCGATAAGCCCCAGCAGCATCACCGCCGCCGCGGGGAAGACAAAGCGCGTTTTGCCCACGCGGTCGATGAAGCGGCCGGAGACGACGCTCACCGCGGAGGCGAGGATCAGCACCACGCCCAAAACGATGGCATAGTCCGTGATCCCCAGGTAGTTTTGCAGATAGATGATGAGAAACGGGAAGAACACCTGCACCGCCACCGAGAACAGGCAGAAGGCCGCAAAAGAGAGATAGAGCTCGGGATTGGCCCGCGCGACCGCGGGGGACAGGCCATAGAGCAGGTTCTTCACGCCGCCGCTCTCCTCCGTTTTGACCGCTTCGTCCCGGATGAGGAAGAGGGAGATCACGCCCACGGCGCTGACAGCCAGGCCGAAGATGCCGAAGAACTCCTTCCATCTCCCCTGCTGCGTCAGCCCGTCAAAGGCGCCGAAGATCACCAGCATGGAGACAAGCGGCAGGATTGCCAGCACACTCTCCGCCCGGCCGCGGTTGCTCTCATCCGTCACGTCGGTGACATAGGCGTTGAAGGCCGCGTCGTTGGCGGTGGAGCCGAAGAAGGTCATCACACAGTCCATGACCACCACAAGCGTGGCGGCCGCCGCCGCGGCGTTGGCTCCCGGGAAGAGCCGCCCGGCGTTTTCCGGCGTGATGAGGCCGAAGGCCGCCGTAGACAGACCCCACAGCAGATAGCCGCCGCAGATGAAGGCCTTGCGCTTTCCCAGCCTGTCGGACAATGCGCCCATCAAAAGGGTCGTGACCGTCGCCGCTGCGGCGGACCAGCCCACCATGGCCGCGATGTACTTGGGATCCGTGGAGATGGTGTTGTACAAAAACACGTTGAAGTACATGTTCTCGATGGTCCAGGCAAACTGCCCGAAGAGTCCCACCAGCAGCAGCGCTGCCCATTTTCTCGCACCCAGCTTTGTTGTCATCGTTCTCTCTTCTCTCCGTTTTTCTCAGTCGCAGAGGATGTTCACCAGCACCTGCACCGCCTGGTCCATATGCTCGGCAGTGATGTGCTCAAAGGGCCCATGGAAGGCCGCGCCCCCGGTGCCCAGGTTCGGGCAGGGCAGGCCGCGGAAGGAGAGCTGCGCCCCATCTGTGCCGCCGCGGATGGGGGTGGTCACAGGGGTCAGACCCGCCTTCTCAATGGCGCGCTCAGCCCGCTGCACGACCTCGGGGTGGTCCTTCAGAATCTCCGCCATGTTGCGGTACTGCTCCGCCAGCGTCAGCTTCACTGTCCCCGCGCCGTAGCGCTCGTTCATGGCGCGCTCGATCTCGCGCATCTTCTCCTCTCGAGCGGCAAAGCGCTTTGCGTCGTGGTCCCGGAGAATGTATTTCAGCTCCGCAAAGCTCACGTCGCCCTTCATGTCTGTGAGATGGTAGTAACCCTCATAGCCCTCGGTACAGGCGGGGGTCTCGGTGAGGGGGAGCATGGCGTTGATCTCCATGGCGAGCAGAGAGGCGTTGACCATGATGTCCTTGGCCGAGCCCGGGTGGACGTTCACGCCGTGAATCTCAAAGCGGGCCGCGGCGGCGTTGAAGGTCTCGTAATTGATCTCCTCCACCGCGTCCCCGTCCACGGTATAGGCGAAATCCGCGCCCAGGCGCTCCAGCTCCAGAAGGGCGGCCCCGTGGCCGATCTCCTCATCCGGTGGGAAGCAGACCGCCACGCCGCCGTGGGAGCGGTTTTCCGTGATCAGCCGCTCACAGGCGGAGAGGATCTCCGCCACGCCCGCCTTGTCATCCGCCCCCAGCAGGGTGGTGCCGTCGGTGGTGATGAGCGTCTGTCCCACGCAGGAGAGCAGATCCGGAAACTGCTTTGGGCTGAGCACCCTTCCGCTGTCACCAAGCGGTACATCACCGCCGTCGTAATTGGGGTGCAGCTGGGGTTTGACCCCGGTGCCGGAGAAATCCGGCGCGGTGTCGATGTGGGCGATCAGACCGATCACCGGGTCGTGCTCCCGGCCGGGGGTCGCAGGCAGGAAGCCGTAGGCGTAGGCGTGCGCATCGGTATAAACCCGCTCAAGTCCCATGGCCTCCATCTCATTTTTCAGAAGCCTTGTCATCTCAAACTGTTTTTCAGTGCTGGGGGTGGAAGTGCCATTCTCATCGCTCTGGGAATCCACTGCCGCATAGCGCAGCAGGCGCTCATATGCTTTCATATTCGAATCACCTCAATATACCTATTTGGCTCCCCTTTTAAGGGGAGCTGTCAGCCGCAGGCTGACTGAGGGGTCTTGTCCTCATTTGCGCTATTTTTGTTCGTCGCTGTCAGCCGCAGGCTGACTGAGGGGTCTTGTCCCCATTTGCGCTATTTTTGTTCGTCGCTGTCAGCCGCAGGCCAGACTGGGGGATCAACCTTTATTGATAGATTTCCGCCGTGACAAAGATCCGTCCCTTGCGGGAATTGCCGCCGAACGCGGTGAGCCTTCCCTTGCCCGCGCCACGGAGACTCAGCACGTCCCCCTCGGAAACCTGCTGGTCGGTCTTCAAGCACTCCGTGTAGTTGAGACTCACCAGGCCCGCCTCGATCTGCCGGGCGGCCTCGGTGCGGGAGAGACGGAACATCCCGGCGCAGACCGCGTCGAGCCGCGGGCTCATCACCGTGAAGCTCCGCTCCTCCGTTTTCCTGGGCTGGACCGGGATCTCGGCAAGGGGGATCTCCTCGGCCTTCACGCCGCAGCGGCCCACCTTTTCGATGGAGAGCAGGTGCCGCAGGACGCTGGGCTGGCAGAAAACGTACGCCGTCTCCCCCCGGACCAGAATGTCCCCGACCCACTCCCGGCCGACGCCCATCCCGAGGATGGCGCCCATATAATCCCGGTGGCCTGGCTCCCCGAAGGCAGCCTTGAGCCGGATGCAGCGGATGTGCTCGGATACGTCCAGCTCGCTCTCCTCCATGTACTCCGGCAGGAAGAAGGCCATGGTGCGCTCGGCGTCCACCCAGCCGCCGGAGAAGACCATGCGGCTGAAGCGCAGGTCCGGGTCGTGCTCCAGGGCCCAGCGCTCCGCGGGCGTGAGAAAGCCCGTGTTGGTCAGGATGTATTTTTGTTCGCAGCGGCGGGCCAGATCCTCGCCGCGCTTTAACAGTTCAGTTTTTTCCATCGGCCAGCCTCGTCTTGTGGGCGCCCCGGTTGCTCTCGTCCAGGACCTCCCCGATCTGTTCCAGGGTCCACTCCAGCTCCGTCTTGAACTCCCCGGAGCTGCAGCGCAGCACCCCCGCGCGCAGGGCGGAGAGACGAATCAGGTTGTCGCTGGTAACCACGCGGACGTCCTCGTTCTTTCCGATCTCGCTGACAATGCGCTCGATGTAGGCGTCGCCGGTCTCCCCGTCCTTGGTGAAGGCCACGCTGATTTTGTGGTACTCGCTCCTTGAGCCGGGGTTGCCGGGGGTGCGGAAGCCGTCAAAGACCAGCACCACCCGCTTGCCGGTAAAGCCCGCGTAGCCGGAGAGCATGTCCATCAGCTTCTCCCGCGCGAGATCCAGGCGTTCCCTGGCCAGATCCTTCAGCTCGTCCCAGGCAAAGATCAGGTTGTAGCCGTCGATGAGCACGGTCTCGGGGCTGCGGGCGGGCACGCTTGTCGGTGCCGGGGCGGCGTTCACCTGCCGCATCTGGTACAGGGGCCTTTTGATGGGGCCGAACTCCCGCTCCATGATGGCCTCCAGCTCCCGCTCATCGATCGAAAAGCCGCGCCACCGGGGCGTCTGGAGCTCCGCCGTCTCCTCCCGCTTGGGCCGCAGGCAGCTCTCGAGGTGCATGTATTGGGGCACCTCCGCCCATTTGATGTTGACGCCCGCGCCGTGGGCGCAGAAGACAGAGTCGGCGGGGTTTTCCGTGTCCCGCTCGGGATCATAGCCCAGCTCCCGGACCAGCTTCTCCTGCTCCAGGCAGGGCCGGTAGCCGCAGGGAGAGAGGCTGAGTCGGCCCCTGCCGTGGGACCAGGCCAGCAGCTCCTCCATGTAATGGATGAGCTTTGCGGCGGGGGCGCTGCCCTCCAGGCGCATATAGTCCCCCTCGTCCGCGGGCGAGGAGAAGTCGCCGTTCATGGCGCGCACATCGCTGATGGCGCGGCCGATCTCCCCGGCGGGCACCTCCAGCACAAAGCTGTACCAGGGCTCGAGCAGGACGCTCTCGGCCTGCATCAATCCCTGGCGTACCGCGCGATAGGTGGCCTGGCGGAAGTCCCCGCCCTCGGTGTGCTTGAGGTGGGCCCTGCCCGCGGCGAGGGTAATACGCATATCCGTGATGGGTGAGCCCGTCAGCACGCCCGGGTGCTCCCGCTCCGCCAGGTGGGTGAGGATCAGGCGCTGCCAGTTGCGGTCCAGCGCGTCCTCGGGGCAGATGGAGTCAAAGCTCAGCCCGCTGCCCGGGGGCAGGGGCTCCAGAAGCAGGTGTACCTCCGCATAGTGGCGCAGAGGCTCAAAGTGGCCCACGCCCTCCACGGTGTTCCGGATGGTCTCGCGGTACAGCACGCGCCCCGTGCCCAGGCGCAGCTCCACATCAAAGCGGTCCTTCACCAGGCGCTGGAAAACCTCCGCCTGGATCCTGCCCATGAGCTGCACACTGATCTCCTTGAGCGCCGCGTTCCACACGATATGAAGCTGGGGGTCCTCCTGATCCAGCTGCATGAGCTTCGGCAGCAGGGCCACGGGGTCCTCCCCCGCCGGCAGGATCAGGCGGTAACTCATCGCTGGCTCGAGATACGGGGCCTCGGAGTCCGTCTCCGCCCCCAGCCCCTGGCCGGGTCTGGTCTGGCTGAGACCCTGCACGGCGCAGACCGCGCCCGCCGGGACCTCCTCCGCCGGCTCGTATTTCTCCCCGCTGTAGAGCCGCAGTTGGGTGATCTTCTCCTCCAGAGTCTCCCCGTCGGCATTTTGATAGCGCAGAGGCGCGCGGACCTTCAGCGCGCCGCCCGTGACCTTCAGCCAGGTCAGGCGGTTGCCCTGTACATCGCGGGAGATCTTGTACACCTTGGCGGCAAAGTCCGGGCCGTATTCCCGCTTGGGCGCATAGCGGGCCAGATCCTCCAGGAGCTCGGCCACTCCCTCGGTCCGCAGTCCCGAGCCGAAGAAGCAGGGGAAGAGCCGCCGCGTGCAGATCAGGCGGGTGATCTCCCCGTCGGTCAATTTTCCGTCGAGATAGCGCTCCATGGCCTCTTCATCGCAGAGGGCGATGCTTTCAAGCCGCTCCTCCGCCGCCGCGCCGAAGTCCACGCAGCCGGGCGAGAGTCTGGCCTGCAGCTCCCGCAGCAGCGTCTCCCGCCCCTTGCCGGGCAGATCCATCTTGGTGACGAAGACGAAGGTGGGGACCCCATAGCGCGCCAGAAGTTTCCAGAGGGTCTCGGTGTGGGCCTGCACCCCGTCGACCCCGCTGATGACCAGCACCGCGAGATCCAGCACCTGCAGCGTCCGCTCCGCCTCGGCGGAGAAATCCACGTGGCCCGGGGTGTCCAGCAAAGTCACGTTCCCTCCGGCAAGCTCCATGCGGGCCTGCTTGGAAAAGATGGTGATTCCCCTGGCCCGCTCCAGGCTGTGCGAGTCCAGAAAGCTGTCGCGGCGGTCCACCCGCCCCAGCTTTTTCAGTTTTCCCGAGAGGTACAGCATCGCCTCGCAGAGCGTGGTCTTGCCCGCGTCCACATGGGCCAGGATGCCGAGTACCAGATTGTCTGTGTTCATCATGAAAAGCATTGTATCAGTTTTGCCGCCACAAATCAACGGCAACCCGCGCCGCGGGTCGCTTTCCGAATTATGTAACCCGTTTTCTGTCGCCTTGAAAAATTTCCGTGATTTTTTGAAACTTTCACTAGGAAATCTGTAAAGTCTATGATATAATTAGCTGATAAAATGCAACCAACTATGGGCATTGATTTACCATTTTTCTGATAAAGGGGTTTTCCACAATGAAGAAAATTCTCGTTCTGGAGGATGAATCCAACATTCGCAGCTTTGTCGTGATCAATCTGCGGCGCAGCGGGTTTGAGCCCATTGAGGCCGCCAGCGGCGAGGAAGCGTTGGAGAAGCTGAAGGTCAACCCGGACATCTGCCTGGCCCTTCTGGACGTGATGCTTCCCGATATTGACGGCTTTGAGGTCTGCCGCCGTATTCGCGCCTCCGGCTCCAAGATGGGCATCATCATGCTCACCGCCAAGAATCAGGAGATCGACAAGGTCACCGGGCTTATGACCGGGGCGGACGACTACGTCACCAAGCCCTTCTCCCCCGCGGAGCTGACCGCGCGCGTCGACGCGCTGATCCGCCGCCTGGGCGTGGACGAGGACGAGAAGTCCTCCACCGAGATTGTCTCCGGGCCCTTCCTGCTCAACACCCGCAACCGCACCCTGGAGAAGAACGGCCAGCGCCTGAAGCTGACACAGATCGAGTATCTGCTCATCAAGCTCTTTATGGAGAATCCCGGCAAGGCCATGAGCCGCGAGGACATTCTCTCCGCCGTCTGGGGCAACGACTTTGCCGGTGAGCTCAAGACCGTGGACGTGAACATCCGCAGGCTCCGCATCAAGATCGAGACCGATCCCACCGAGCCCGAGTATCTCACCACCGTGTGGGGCTACGGGTACAAGTGGGGATACTAAATCGTCGAAACGCAAGCGTTTCGACGAGATTGCGGCCCGCTGCAGCGCACGCCCTGCGGGCGTACGTTTGCGGGCCGAGAAGTGTATTTTGTCATGCGCATTAAATGAGCGTCCAAATCTGTGATTTGGCTAACGCGAATTTACACCTCAGGCGGTCCTGACAAAATACGATTTTAATTAGGAAGTACTGTTTATGTTTGGCAATTTGAAAACCCAGCTGATGCTCTCAAGCATCGCGGCGCTTTCTCTGCTGCTGCTGGGGATCTGGGCCTCCAGCCACGGGCTGACCGGCTGGGCCACGGCTATTTTCATCGTACTGTGCGCGTACATCATCGCACTCAACGTCTGGTTCTGGTACTACGTCTCCGCGCCTCTAAACCGGCTCACCGAGCACGCGAGGCACATCTCCTCCGGCAGCTACGGCGAGAAGGCCGAGGGCTTTGACGACGATGAGATCGGGGAGCTGGCCGAGGAGATCAACAACGTCTCCGAGAAGACCGCCCTTGCCGAAAAGACCCGCACGGAGTTCATCTCCCAGGTCTCCCACGAGCTGCGCACTCCTCTGACCGCCATCACCGGCTGGGCCGAGACCATCGCCTTCGACCCCGAGGTGCAGGGCGACTCCCTCAAAGGCGTACACATCATCTCCAAGGAGGCCGAGCGGCTGACCAACATGGTCACGGAGCTGCTGGAGTTTACCCGCATCCAGGACGGGCGCTTCAATCTGCGCATCGAACTGTTGGACATCGCGGCCGAACTGGAGGACGCCATGTTCACCTACGGAGAGCTCATGAAGCAGGCGGGCATGACCGTCAAGTACAATCCCCCCGTCACCGAGATCCCGCTGATCCCCGGCGACCCGGAGCGCTTGAAGCAGGTGTTTCTCAACCTGCTGGACAACGCCATGAAGCACGGAGGCGACGGCGGGCGCATCGACGTGGGGCTGAGGCAGGAGGAGGGTCGGGTGCGCATCACCGTGCGCGACTACGGCCATGGCATCCCCGAGGCGGAGCTGCCGCACGTCAAGGAGAAATTCTACAAGGGCAGCTCGAAAAACCGCGGCACCGGCATCGGTCTTGCGGTCTGTGACGAGATCGTCACCCGCCACGGCGGCGCGCTGAACATCGCAAACGCCAGGGACGGCGGCTGTATCGTCACCGTGTTCTTGCCCATGGCAAAATAACTGCATCCATCCGAGGAGATTCTATTTTGAAAGACAACAATTCCTGCGCATTTCGCACCTCTATCGGCGGTCAGGCCCTCATTGAGGGCATCTTGATGCGCGGTCCCAAAAAGCAGGCCATCGTCTGCCGCACGGCGGAGGGGCTTGTGGAAAAGACCGAGGCGCTCAAGTTCATCAAGGACCGCTATCCCGCTTTGGGCTGGCCCCTGATCCGGGGCTGCGCCACTTTTCTGGATTCCATGGTCAAGGGCATGCAGGCTCTGACCTACTCGGCAAGCCTTGTCCCTATTGAGGAGCAGGGGGAGCCGGACAAGATCGACAAGTGGATCGAGGAACACTTTCCCGAGGACAAGGCCCAGAAGCTCATCATCGGCGTGGCCGTGGTCATGGGCATCGCGCTGAGCCTTTTCCTGTTCATCTTCCTGCCGGCCTTCCTGGTGGGGCTGATCAAGCCCCTGGCCAATCGTCTGGTGCTGCGCAACCTCATGGAGGGCGCGGTGCGCGTGGCGATCCTGCTCATCTACATGAAGGCCGTCACCTACGTCAGCGACGTCAAGCGGCTCTTCTCCTACCACGGGGCCGAGCACAAGACCATCTTCTGCTACGAGCATGGGAAGGAACTCACCGTGGAGAACGTGCGGGAAGAATCCCGCTTTCACCCCCGCTGCGGCACCAGCTTCCTGCTGGTGGTCGTGGTGGTGAGCATCCTGGTCAACTCCGTGGTGCGCCTGAAAAACAGCTTTGCCCGCATGGGCTGCCACCTGCTGCTGCTGCCCCTGGTGGTGGGCATCAGCTATGAGATCAACCGCTGGTGCGGCAAGCACGACAACTGGCTCTCCGCCATTCTCTCGGCGCCGGGCAAGTGGCTGCAGCATATCACCACCAACGAACCAGACGACAGCATGATCGAGTGCGCCATCCGCGCCCTCGAGCTGGTCATTCCGGAAGAAAAGGGCAGCGACGCCTGGGGGAATTAAGACTTGAAGACATACAACGATTTGTATCTGACCACCCGCAACACACTCAAGCGCAGCGGCGTGGAGGCCTACGCGCAGGAGGCCAGAATCCTTGTGGCCTGCGCCGCCGACAAGACCGTGGCCCAGCTGCTGCGGGACCTGAACCTCTACACCACCCCCGCGGTGGAGAACACCGTCACGGACTACCTGGCCCGGAGACTCCGGGGCGAGCCCGTGGCTTATATCACCGGCACCTGGGAATTCTACGGCCTGCCCATGAAGGTCAACACCGACGTGCTGATCCCCCGCCCGGACACCGAGACGCTGGTGGACGCGGTCAAGGAGGTGCTGGTGGGCTACAAGATGGACGGCCGGGTGCTGGATCTCTGCTGCGGCAGCGGCTGCATCACCTGCGCCGTTGGCCACGAGCTGCCCGCCACCAAGCTGGTGGCCGTGGATCTGAGCGCAAGCGCCCTGGAGGTCTGCCGCGCCAACATCGCCATGAACCGGCTCTCCTCCCGGGTCATCTGCATGCAGGCCGACGCCACCGCTTCCCCGCCGCTGGGCATCGGGAGCTTTGACGTCATCGTCTCGAACCCCCCCTACATCAAAAGCGGCGAGATCCAGACCCTGGACCGCTCCGTCAGGGACTACGAACCCATCTGGGCCCTGGACGGCGGCAAGGACGGCCTGCGCTTCTACAAGGCCATCATCAAATACTGGAAGAGCTTGCTGCGGCCCGAGGGCGCCCTGATCTTTGAAGTGGGCGAGGGACAGGCGGACGACGTGTGCGACATGCTCATGGCGGCGGGCTTTGCCTCCTGCCAGGTGCGCAAGGACGCCCGCGGCGTTGAGCGCGTCGTCATCGGCAGAATGTAAGGGTAAACAAGTTCCTTATCATAGAAAGAGGGGCAGCAGCCCCGGGAAGGGAGTAGACCAATGGCAGACAAGAAGAAAATCCCCGCCGTCGTGGCGCCCGCCAGCAGCGACCGGAAAAAGGCGCTGGAGACCGCGATTGCGAAAATTGAAAAAGACTACGGCAAGGGCACCATCATGCGCCTGGGCGACGATATTTCCGTCAATGTGGAGGCACTGAGCACGGGCTCTCTGGCCCTGGATCTGGCCCTCGGCATCGGCGGCATCCCCAGGGGCCGCATTGTGGAGATCTACGGCCCCGAGGCCTCGGGCAAAACCACCCTGGCCCTGCACGCGGTGGCCTCGGCCCAGAAGGCCGGAGGCGACGCCGCCTACATCGACGTCGAGCACGCGCTCGAGCCCGCCTATGCCCGCGCGCTGGGCGTGGACATCGACAGTCTGCTGATCTCCCAGCCGGACACCGGCGAGCAGGCCCTGGACATCGCCGAATCCCTGGTGCGCTCCGGCGCCGTGGACGTGGTAGTGGTCGACTCCGTGGCCGCCCTGATCCCCCGTGTGGAGCTGGAGGGCGAGGTGGGCGACACCGTCGTGGGCGCTCTCGCCAGACTCATGAGCCAGGCCATGCGCCGTCTTGCCGGCGCCATCTCCAAAAACAACTGCACCGTCATCTTCATCAACCAGCTGCGCCAGAAGATCGGCGTCATGTACGGCAACCCCGAGACCACGCCCGGCGGCCTGGCGCTGAAGTATTACGCCTCCGTGCGCATCGACGTGCGCCGCATCGAGACCTTGAAGGTCAACGGCGAAATGGTGGGCAACCGCACCCGCGCCAAGGTCGTCAAGAACAAGGTCGCGCCTCCCTTCCGCGAGGCGGAGTTTGACATCATGTACGGCGAGGGCATCTCCAAGATCGGTGAGATTGTGGACCTGGGTGTCAAGCTCGAGATCATCGACAAGGCGGGCGCGTGGTTTACCGTCGCCGGCCAGCGCATCCAGGGCCGCGACGGCGTCAAGCAGTACCTGGCGGAGAATCCCGACATCTGCGACCAGATCGAGCAGGAGATCCGCGACAACGCCCACAAGCTCATGAGTCCCCAGGCCATGAAGGCCGCCCAGGCCGCCGGCCGCGCCGCGCCCCCCGCCCCGGCGGTGGACGTCAGCGCCGCGGACTTTGAAGAGGACTGATCGCCGCTGAAGGCGGCTTTGCCCCATGACGATCACATCCATTCGACAGACCGCGCCGGGCAGACTCACCGTCACGCTCGAGGGCGGCGAGGAGATCAAGACCACCCTTGGGGTGGTCACCGACCGGCGGCTGTTCTCCGGGCGGGAGCTGGATGAGGAGGCGGCAGCCTCCCTGCGCCTGGACTCCGCCCGGGCCCTCGCCCGGGAAAAGGCGCTGAGCTATGTGTCCCAGCGGCAGATGTCCCGAAAGGAACTGCGGGACAAACTCAGGCAGAAGGGCTTTGACGAGGACACAGCGGAGTCCTGCGTCGCCTGGCTGCTCGATCACGGGCTGCTTGACGAGGAGAGCTACGCCGCCGCCATCGTGCGGCACTACGCCGCCAAGGGCTACGGCGCGGGCCGGATCCGCACGGAGCTGATCCGCCGGGGCATTCCCCGCGAGCTGCAGGAGGACGCGCTCAATGCCATGCCCGAGCCCGACAGCAAAATCGACCGTTTTATCGCCGCCCGCCTCCGCGATCCGGAGGATCGGGACGAGGTGAGAAAACTCACCGCAGCGCTCTTCCGCCGCGGCTTCTCCGGTGAGGAGATCCGCAGTGCGCTGAGGCGCTTTCAAGCAGACTTGGAGGAATAACTCCGTGGAAAAAACCTTTGCCATGATTTCGCTCGGCTGTGCCAAGAATCTGGTCAACAGCGAGCAAATGCTTTATCTGATGAGTGAGGCGGGCTATACCCTGCTGCCCGACCCGGACGGCGCTGACCTCGTGCTCATCAACACCTGCGGCTTTATCGACGCGGCCAAAAGTGAGGCCATCGACAACATCCTGGAGATGGCGGAGCTGAAGAAGGCCGGACGTCTCGGCGGCATCATTGTCACCGGCTGTCTCGCCGAGCGCTACAAGGATTCGATCCGGGAGGAGCTGCCGGAGATCGACGCCGTACTCGGCGCGGGCAGCTTCAAGGATATTGTCTCCGCCGCCGACAGCGTCCTGGCCGGGCGATGTACCAGCCTCTTCGGTGACCAGAGCGCCCCCGTGGACGAGATTCCCCGGGTGGTCACCACCGGACCGGGCTGGGCCTACCTGCGCATCGCGGAGGGCTGCAACAACTTCTGCGCCTTCTGCGCCATCCCCTTCATCCGCGGCCGCTACCGCTCCCGCTCCATGGAGAATATTCTGGAGGAGGCGGAGGATCTGGCCGCACACGGGGTGAAGGAACTGATCGTCATCGCTCAGGACATCACCCGCTACGGCACCGATCTCTACGGGAAGCGCTCCCTTGCTGAACTCTGCCGGAGGCTCTCCGAGATTGAGGGCATCCGCTGGATCCGCCTGCACTATCTGTATGTGGATCAGTTCGACGACGAGCTCATCGAGGAGATCGCATCCAACGACAAAATCGTCAAATACCTGGATATTCCCATCCAGCATATCAATAACGCTATCCTCAAGCGCATGAACCGCCGCGGCACCGGCGAGGACATCCGCGCGCTGTTCAAGAAGCTGCGCGAGCGCATCCCCGGGCTGGTGCTGCGCACCAGTCTCATCGCGGGGCTCCCCGGCGAGGGGGAGCGTGAATTTGAGGAGCTGTGCCAGTTTCTCCGCGAGGCCCGCATCGAGCGCGTGGGCGTCTTCCCCTTCTCCCCGGAGGAGGGGACCCCCGCCGCGCAGATGGAACATGTGGACGAGGAGGAGGCCCGGCGCCGGGCCGACCTGATCCTGGAGCTCCAGGCCCCCATCATGGAGGATTTCTGTCAGAGCTTCGTGGGCAAGCCCCTGGAGGTTCTCTGTGAGGGCTATGACGAGGACAGCGGCCTTCTGACCGGCCGATGTTACGCCGACTCCCCTGACATCGACGGGCAGGTCCTCTTTGAGGGCGAGGCCCCCGAGGGCGAGATCGTCTCCGTCGTCATCGACAGCACCGAGGACGGGCTGCTTTTCGGCCATTTACAGGAGGGCTGAACATGCTCAAAACCACCGCGAACAAAATCACCCTGCTGCGCATCGCGCTGATCCCCGTATTCCTGATCCTGGCTTATCAGGAGCTCCGCTGGCTTGCGCTGATCGTCTTCATCCTCGCCTCCCTGTCGGACCTGCTGGATGGCTACATCGCAAGACACTATCACCAGATCACCAATTTCGGCAAATTCATGGACCCGCTGGCCGATAAAATGCTGGTGCTGGCCGCCATGTGCTTCTTTGTGGAGAAGGGGCAGATGCCCGGTTGGGTCATGGCCCTGGTGCTGTTTCGGGAGTTTGCCGTGTCCGGCCTGCGGCTGGTGGCAGCCGAACAGAACCGCGTCATCGCCGCTGCCTGGTCCGGGAAGGTCAAGACCACCTGCACCATGGTGGGGCTCTGCTTCATGATGGTTTTCGGAAAGTACGCGGCCCTGAACGTCTTCGTCAGCATCGTGATCCTGGCCACCACTGTGTACTCCGGCATCGAATACTTTTATAAAAACCGCGACGTCTTCCGGGACGCCGACTAGCGTTTCGTCGAAATGCAAGCATTTCGACGAGCTTTGCAGCCCGCTGCATGCACTTATGCCATTGGCACACCGGCGGGCTGAGAAGTGTTTTTTGTGAGGCACGTGTCCCCGCAAAAAACCAAATAAAAATACCTTTCGCTCACGCGAAAGAAGAGATTTAGGGAGATCATCATGTATCTGTATAATTCTGCTACCCGTAAGAAACAGGAGTTTGTTCCCAACCATCCCGACATCGTCAAGATGTACACCTGCGGCCCCACGGTCTACCACTACGCGCACATCGGCAACCTGCGCTCCTACATCATGGAGGACGTGCTGGAGAAATATCTGCGCTATGTCGGCTACAACGTCAAGCGCGTTATGAACATCACCGACGTGGGCCATCTGACCTCCGACGCCGACGAAGGCGAGGACAAGATGCTCAAGGGCGCCAAGCGCGAGCACAAGAGCGTGATGGAGATCGCCAAGTTCTACACCGACGCCTTCTTTGACGATTGCGCCAAGCTCAACATCAAGACGCCCGATGTCGTTGAGCCCGCCACCAACTGCATCGACGAGTACATCAAGATCATCTCCAAGCTCATGGACACCGGCTACGCCTACTTTGCCGGCGGCAACGTCTACTTTGACACCTCCAAGCTCCAGCGCTACTACATCTTCAACGACTTCAAGGAGGACGATTTGAACGTCGGCGTCCGCGAGGGCGTGGAAGAGGACACCAACAAGCGCAACAAGAACGACTTTGTGCTCTGGTTCACCAAGTCCAAGTTTGAGGATCAGGCCCTCAAGTGGGATTCCCCCTGGGGCGTGGGCTACCCCGGCTGGCACATCGAGTGCTCCGGCATCTCCATGAAGCATCTGGGTGAGGATCTGGACATTCACTGCGGCGGCATCGACAACGCCTTCCCCCACCACACCAACGAAATTGCCCAGTCTGAGTCTTACCTGGGCCACCATTGGTGCAATTTCTGGGTGCATGTTCTCCACCTGAACACCAAGGATGGCAAGATGAGCAAGTCCAGCGGCGAGTTTCTCACCGTCTCCGTGCTGGAAAAGAACGGCTTTGACCCCCTGGCCTACCGCTTCTTCTGCCTGCAGAGCCACTACCGCAAGATCCTGGTCTTCTCCGAGGACAACCTGCGCAACGCCCAGGGCGCCTACAACAAGCTGATCGCCCGCATCGCGGCCCTCAAGCCTGAGGACGGCGAGGTCGACAAGGCCGCCTTTGACGAACTGGACGGAAAGTTCCGCGCCGCTATGGACAACGATCTGAACACCTCCCTGGCCGTCACCGCGGTCTACGACGTGCTCAAGGCCGATACCAACGACGCCACGAAGCTGGCCGTGCTGGACTCCTTTGACAAGGTGCTGAGCCTGAGCCTGCTGGAGAAGGCCGCGGCCAAACGCGAAGAGCTCAAGAAGCAGGCCGTCACCGCCGGCGAGTTTACCATCGTGTCCGAGTCCGGCGAAGCCGATCCCGAGGTCGAGGCCAAGATCCAGGCCCGCCAGGACGCCAAGAAGGCCAAGAACTATGCCGAGGCCGACCGCATCCGCGACGAGCTGAAGGCCGCCGGCATCGAGGTCACCGATATTCCCCACGGCGCCAAGTGGAAGCGCGTATAAAACAAAAACATCAAAAAGGATCCCGCGCCAGAGGCGCGGGATCCTTTTTGATGTCAGAACACGATATGGATGACCCCGAAGGTGGCCAGAGACACGATGGCCGCCGCGATCAGCACGCCCAGCAGGATGCAGGGCACCGCGGTGCGGTTTTTCATCCGCAGCAGCGCCGCGATCAGCGCGCCGGTCCAGGCGCCTGTGCCGGGCAGCGGGATGGCCACAAAGAGCAGCAGGCCCAGGGGCCCGACCCGCTTGACCGTCTCACCCTTGGTATCGGCCTTTTCCTCCATGCCGGTGATGAAGCTGTCCATACGGGGGATGTGCAGGCGCAGCCAGCGGAACACCCGCTGGATATACACCACGATGAAGGGCACCGGCAGCATGTTGCCCGCCACCGCCGCGATCAGCGCCAGCGGGTAGGGCAGACCGCTGGCTATGCCGTAGGGCAGGCCAACCCGCAGCTCCGCCACCGGGATCATCGATATGAAAAATGTCGCGAGAAACTCACCGGCCCAGGTATGGGCAAACGACTCAAACATCGAAGCACTCCGTTGCTGTCACAGTATCAGGGTATTATAGCACGGGTTCACGTTTCCGTGCAAGCCCTTTCTGTGTCTTAGCGCGCGTTGAGCAGCGCTGCGGCAGCGGAGCCCACCAGGGTGATCTCCTCCCCCACCTGCAGCGTCACGCGCAGGCCGCGGTCCACGCTGCCGCAGTGCGTGAGCAGACGGTCCAGCTCCGGGCGATAGTGGCGGCTGCGCCGCACCAGGGAACCCTCAGCCAGCACGCACATGGGCTTGTCCCGGCCGCCGCCGGCAAGCTCCGTCAGCGCAATGAGGTTGACACACATGCAGCGGGCGGAGCGGCGAAACAGCGCAAGGCTTAGCTCGCGCGCAAAGGCCGCGTCCTCCGGGTCGTCGCCCAACAGCTCATACCCCTCGCCGCTGGCCCAGGCGTCCACCACCGCGGCATCGAAGACCGGCAGCTCTTTGGCGCGCCGGGCGCCCTCGGCGCTCAGCAGGCCCTCCTCCGCCGCGGCGCGCAGCATCAGGCGGCAGAGCTCGCCCAGGTACACGCCGGCGGTCAGCTTTTCAAAATGCTTCTGGCCGGGGTTGTGGCTCTCCTCGTCCAACTGGCGGTCAAAATCTCCGCCGGGGATACCGGTATACTCGCCGGACTCGAGATTGACGATCATGCCGCGGCTGCCGCTCTGGTGCAGCTTGCCGATCCGGGAGACCGGCAGGGAGACACAGGTGTTCGTGCCGGTGCCGCTGACCTGGCCGATAAAGCCGCTGTAGCCCCGCTTGTCCAGCCCCGCCGCGCCGCCGAGCAGCACGGCCACCGTGTCGTTGAGGATCACGACGCGCTTGCCGGTGATACCGCGGCGCTCCAGCTCCGCGATCAGCGAAGCGCCGATCAACTGGCCCTCGCAGCCGGTCACCACGACTTCCTTGTCGATCATGTTCACATGCGCGTCCATCTCGGGCGTGACTGTGGCGGAATAGGAGAAGCAGAAGCCGATCACGTCCGCGCGGTCCATCAGCGGCACGATCCGGTCAGCGGTAAAGCGGATGAACTCCTCCCAGGTGCAGGGGGTGTCCGTGCCGGGCATCTTGCACTTGGTGAGATCTGAAATGGTCCAGCCTGCCTCCTCAATGCGCACAAGGCCGCAGCGGAAGTTGGTGCCGCCGGCGTCGATCACCGCAGCGCAGTGGCCGGGCTGCAGCGCCCCGTCGTTGGACAGATAGGTGGGGATCATTTCCATGGAGCAGCTTTCCCCCGCAAGGCCGCGCTCCATCTCCTCCCGCATGGGGCCGATCCAGGCGTCGGGATCGATGCGCTCAGGGTCCATGCCGTGTGCCTTCAAAAACGCGCGGGCCTTTTCGCTGTATACTGTCATGCCGGTTTCCTCCGTTTTTCTCTCTTTTTCATCAAAGCTTGACCGGCGGGTTTTGCGCCGCCGGTCAAGCGATTGGGAAACTTTCTTACTTCTTCTCTTCCTTCACGGACTCCATCAGACCGGCGGCAAGGCCCGCCACGCTCTGGATTTCGCTGGGGATGATGATCTTGGTGGCCTGGCCGTTGGCGGCGCTGGCAAAGGCCTCCATGGCCTTGAGCTTGATAACCGCGTCGGAGGGGGCCACCTCGTTGATCAGGCGGATGCCTTCGGCCGTGGCGGTCTGCACCTTCAAAATGGCCTCGGCCTGGCCTTCGGCCTCCAGAATCTGCTGCTGCTTCTTGGCGTCGGCCCGCAGAATCGCGGACTCCTTCTCGCCTTCAGCCTCCAGGATCGCGGCGCGCTTCTCGCCCTCGGCCCGCAGGATCGCCTCGCGGCGCTCACGCTCGGCCTTCATCTGCTTCTCCATGGCGTTCTGAATCTCCTTGGGCGGCAGGATGTTCTTCAGCTCGACGCGGTTGACCTTGATGCCCCAGGGGTCGGTGGCCTCATCCAGGATGGAGCGCATCTTGGAGTTGATGATGTCGCGGCTGGTCAGGCACTGGTCCAGCTCCAGCTCACCGATGATGTTTCGCAGGGTGGTGGCGGAGAGGTTCTCAATGGCGAGCATGGGCTGCTCAATGCCGTAGGTGTACAGTCTCGGGTCAGTGATCTGGAAATAGACCACGGTGTCGATCTGCATGGTGACGTTGTCCTTCGTGATCACGGGCTGGGGTGGAAAGTCCGCCACCTGCTCCTTGAGAGAGACGATCTTGGCCACGCGCTCGATGAAGGGCATCTTGATGTTGAAGCCCACATCCCAGGTGGTCTTGTAGGCGCCCAGGCGTTCGATGACATAGGCCTTGGCCTGGGGAACAATGCGGATGCAGCGGACAAAAATCAGGATCAGGATCAGCAGAATGACAATCAGATAAATCATGTGTTTCCCTCGCTTTCAGGCAGTTAAGTTTTTTCTTCCACAATCAGCTTGACGCCCTCAATCCGGAGGACCGTCAACACCGCGCCCTTCTCGGCGTGCCCGTCCGGCGCGGCCATACGCGCCGTCCAGATCTTTCCGCCCACGGTCACGGCGCCGGTGCCGCGGACATTGTCAATGGTCTCCGTCACCACGCAGTCCCGCCCGATGGCCATGTCGGCATTGGTGGGGGTGGTGTTGGCGTTGACATACTTTTTGGCCAGGGGCCGCGTCAGCACCAGGCTCGTCACCGAGACGACGACAAACCACAGCAGCTGCAGCCAGAGCGGCGCTTTCAACATGGCCGAGATCATCGCGGCCAGAGCCCCAAAGGCAAACCAGATGCACACGAGACCGGGTGCCATGCCCTCCACGATCAACAGCACGATCATCGCCACAAGCCATACGGCGGTCATGCTCATTTGCAGGGGTGCTGTCATGTTGGTTTCCTCCTTTCCGGCGAAAACAGCTCGCCAGTGGATCTGTGTCTATTATTATAATCTGCCGCCGTGCTTTCCGCAAGGGGATTTGCAGAAAGTCCCCCAGGATTTTTCTGCCGGGCAAATCGGCAGATTTTTCCAAGATGTAAACTTTTCGCTTCCCCCTTTACTTTTTCAAAGTAAAGATGTAAAGTAAAGGCACCACGTTTTTGGAGGTCACCATGAACAAGCTGCCCAAGAAGCCCCGCAACGAAAAGATGTATGAAGCGATTCTCTCTCTGCAAAATCTGGACGAGTGCATGCGTTTCTTTGACGATCTGTGTACCGTGACGGAGTTGATGGCCATGGAGCAGCGCTACCAGGTCGCCTCCTGTCTGGACAAGGGCATGATCTATAACGACATTTTGGCCGAGACCGGCGCCTCCAGCGCCACCATCAGCCGGGTCAACCGCTCCCTGCAGTACGGCCGAGGCGGATACGCCATCGTCTTTGACCGGATGAAGGAGCAGGACGAGTGAGCTGCTACGACGCCCTGGCCCGCTGGTACGACAGCCTGACAGGGGATGTGCCCTACGGCGCTTTCGCTGATTTTTATGAGAAGCTCTTCGCCGCGGACGGCGGAGAGTTTCATCTTCTGCTCGACCTCTGCTGCGGCACCGGCACCCTCACCTGGGAGCTGGCAGGCCGGGGCTATGAGATGATCGGGGCCGACCGCTCGGTGGAGATGCTGATGGAGGCCCAGGGCAAGAGCACGGAGGGCGTGACGCCGCCGCTCTTTCTCTGCCAGAGCGCCGAGGAGCTGGATCTCTACGGCACTGTGGACGCGGCCTGCTGCTCTCTCGACGGGCTGAACTATCTGCCGGAAGAGACGCTGCCCGAGGTCTTTCGACGCCTGCATCTCTTTGTCCGGCCGGAGGGTCTGCTGATCTTTGACATCCGCACGCCGGACTTTCTCCGCTCTTTGGACGGCCAGGTCTTCGTGGACGAGGAGGACGACGTGCTCTGTCTCTGGCGGGCGGACTTTGACGCGGAGGAAAACGCGCTGGTCTACGGCATGGACCTCTTCTCCCGCAAGGGCCGGCTCTGGGAACGCAGCCGGGAGGAGCATGTGGAATACGCCCACACGCCTAAAATGCTGGCGCGCCTGCTGGAAAGGGCCGGCTTTACGGAGATCACCCCGCGCGCCGACGGCCCCCAGGGGGACGCCGGGCGCCTGTTTATCACTGCAAAAAGGAAGTAACACAGTTTATGGATACCATCATACGCGCCACCGCAGCCGACGGCCAGATCAAGATGGCCGTCATCACCGCCCGGGAATCCGTGGAACGGGCCCGGCAGATTCACCGCCTCTCCCCCACCGCCTGTGCCGCCCTGGGCCGGACACTCTGCGCCGCCTCCCTGCTGGGTCAGGCTATGAAGGAGGAGGAGGCCAGCCTCACCATCCGCGTTAACGGCGGCGGGCCCATCGGCAGCGTGGTGGCCGTTTCCGACCACCTGGGCAACATGCGCGGCTATGTGGAAAACCCCGGCGTGGAGCTGTCCCTGCGTCCCGACGGCAAGCTCAACGTGGGCGGCGCCGTGGGAAAAGACGGCATGTTCACCGTCAGCCGGGACATCGGCCTGCGCGAGCCCTACATCGGCTCCGTGGAGCTTGTCAGCGGCGAGATCGCGGAGGATCTGACCTCCTATCTGCTCTCGAGCGAGCAGGTGCCCTCCGCCTGCGCCCTGGGCGTGCTGGTGGACACGGATCGCTCCATCCGGGCCGCCGGCGGCTTCATCGTGCAGCTGATGCCGGGCGCGGATGAGGAGATCATCGCAAAGCTCGAGGACAACATCTTCCTGATGGATCAGCCGACCACCATCCTCGATGAGGACGGGACCGACGCGATTTTTGCCCAAGTGCTCAAAGGCTTTGACTACCATCTTGTGGGCGAGTATCCCGTCGCCTACCGCTGCCCCTGCAGCCGCGAGCGCGTGGAACAGGTGCTCACCGTCATCGATCGGAAGGAACTGGATGAGATCGTGGCCGCGGGGAAGGATATCACCGTGTCCTGCCAGTTCTGCGACAGGGTCTATGCCTTCACGCCGCAGGAGATCGCGGCGCTCAAACCGGCGGCGGAAGAAAAATGAAAAAACTTGAAAGAAGACCTTGACAAAATCGGAATTGTTTAGTATTATTACAAAGCTGTGACGCGGGAGCATAGCTCAGCTGGTTAGAGCACCTGCCTTACAAGCAGGGGGTCACTGGTTCGAGTCCAGTTGTTCCCACCATGTTCCCTTCACAGAACCTGCCTCGGTAGCTCAGTAGGTAGAGCAGCGGACTGAAAATCCGCGTGTCGCCAGTTCGACTCTGGCCTGAGGCACCATTTTGCGGCTTTAGCTCATCCGGTAGAGCGCCACCTTGCCAAGGTGGAGGTAGCGAGTTCGAGCCTCGTAAGCCGCTCCACAAAAACGGATTTGCGGACAAAAGGTCCGCAAATCCCGTATATGGCGCCATAGCCAAGTGGTAAGGCAGCGGACTGCAAATCCGCGATTCCCCAGTTCGAGTCTGGGTGGCGCCTCCAAAAAGAAAAGGCTCTATGTCAATAGTTGGGGT